>NZ_JAUOER010000029.1:0-72241 GCF_031932025.1 Shewanella sp. SP2S2-4 | reverse complement strand
AAAGTGGATGGGTCCATTCCATTATCCTTGGTTTGCACTGCAAGGTGTGTGTCTATTTTGTTTGAATTTTATCGCGTTTTATACTGCAACCCATTATATCGCCAGCGGTTTAACGGCGGTGATTATGGCCACTGCGCCCATTTTTAATGCGATACATGGCCGCATTTTTTACGGCACGCCCACTACCCGCAACTTTTGGTTAGGAGTCAGTGTCGGTCTGGGGGGCATTATCTTACTCTTTGGCGCCGATTTGCTCGCGACTCAGTGGTCACAAACCTTAGTGTGGGGCTTACTGTTTTCGCTGCTAGATACGTGGTTTTTCTCGATTGGCAATATGATCAGCATGCGTAACTCGCGCGATAATGTGTCGCCTTTTACCTCGACAGCATATGCCATGTGCTACGGCAGTGCGGCGTTACTGCTGATCATTTGGTTTAAAGGTTTAAGCTTTAGTTTACCGCTGACAACGAGTTATCTTGGCAGCTTGTTCTACTTAGCAGTTATCGCCTCTGTGATTGGCTTTACCGCTTATTTGATCTTGGTTGAGCGAATTGGCGCTAACGCAGCGGCGTATCTTTTGGTGATAACCCCTGTGGTGGCGCTTAGTGTATCGAGCGTGTTTGAGGATTATCACTGGACTTGGTATTCAAGTGTGGGACTCTTGCTGGTCGCGCTCGGTAACATGTTAACGCGCCGCCAAAGACCGCTTGCTTGGTTTAAGTCTTCTACCACGCCAGCGCTGAAAGCCTAACGTCGCAGCTAGCGTCATGATGCACATGAGGCAAGGCTCGATTCGACGATTGTAAGTCAGTCGAGCCAGTACTTATTTGAAATATTGTGCCGGTGTGGTGCCGGTATATTGCTTAAAAAAGCTGATAAAGGCACTGTCACTGGAAAATTGTAGATTAAAGCCCACCTGCGCTACCGATGCCCCCGCCGCCAATTGTTCAATGGCCGAGAGTAAACGCCATTGCTGGCGCCATGCTTGATAAGCCATTCCCGTCTGTGCGCTAAAAATGCGGCTAATTGTGCGTTCACTGGCTCCGATTTCTACTGCCATATCCTTAAGGTTGGCTGGCGGTTTTTGGTGCTGTTGCAGTTGCGCAAGCCAGTTTTTTAAACGTTTATCCTGTGGGAGGGGTAAAGCCAGATTTTCTTCCGCGGCATGGCCCAATTCTTCGCAGAGCAGCAAAAAGGCATTGTGCTGAGTGCTTCTTGGTTTGTCCCATGGCCAAAACGACATAGTGTCGATTAACGCTTTGAGTAGCGGGTTTACATGGAAAATAGTGACTTTATCGGGCAATGAAGTGACGGTTTCTGGTTCAAAGTAGAGTGAGCGATAGGCAACCACATTACGCATGGTGACGCTGTGCTTAACGCCAGCTGGCAACCAAGCCGCGCGCGTTGGCGGTAACACCATTTGAGTCTCGGCTAGGGTGAATCTCATCACGCCTGTGGGGGCATACAGCAGTTGTGCTTTTCTGTGGTAATGCACTCCCGAGTCGTGTTCGCCCATATCTGCGGCAATGCCAATGACCAGATTATCCAGCTGGTCTGGATTAAATTGCTGTTCAGGTAGAATAAAGGCCATTTTGTCCTATTTTTGATGTTTTTTGTCTAAGTGTTGCTAATGGACACATTTGGATTTTATCTATACTGCGCCATCTTTGACAAGTATGGAGCGACATTTCGGTAAACCAACTCATTTGGATGACTGAAATGGACTAAAAATCATGAATATAAAACCACCATTAGGGCTCGTTGTGCTGCTAATGATGTTTCCGCAAATTATGGAAACCATCTATAGCCCAGCTTTGCCTAATATTGCAGAAAACTTTGCGGTGTCGGTTGCCGCTGCATCGCAAACCTTATCTGTGTACTTTATGGCCTTTGCCATCGGCGTATTTTGCTGGGGCCGCTTAGCCGACATTATTGGTCGCCGTAAAGCTATGCTCGCGGGATTAGTCTGTTATGCCATTGGCTCAGCATTAGCCTTGATGGTTAGCGACTTTAGCCTGTTGTTGATGGCCCGCATATTGTCGGCCTTTGGCGCGGCAGTGGGGTCTGTGATTACCCAAACTATGATGCGTGACAGTTATAGCGGAGAGGAATTAGCGAAAGTTTTTTCTGTGATGGGAATGTCACTTGGAATAAGCCCAGTTATCGGATTGCTATTGGGCAGTATTCTCAGCGCGTATTGGGGATATCAAGGGGTGTTTGTCGCACTCATGGTCTCTGCAATCGTATTATTATTTTTGTCGGTAAAATCTTTACCCGAAACCAAACCCGCACACACCCAGAAAATCGCGATAGGCGAGTTAGCGATTAAGATGCTTAGTGACAGCGGGATTATTAAGAACACCTTGTTGGTGGCGGCGTTTAATCTGATGTGGTTTAGCTACTTTTCACTGGCGGCATTTATGTTTGAGGCACAAGGGTTATCGACGCTTGCCTTTGGTACCAGTGGCTTACTGTTAGGCTTTGGTACATTCCTTGGCAGTTATGTTAATAAAATAATGCTGGGTCGAGGCCACAACAGCGCACGACTGGTTCGCTTAGCCAGTGCTATTGCACTCGTCGGTGGATTGGGGATTTGGCTGATCCAATCGACCTTTATAGGGCTGAATAATGTTTACTTTTTAGCGCCTATGCTATTGATTGTGATTGCTTACGGTATCGCTATTCCGAACATACTCAGCTCGGCTCTGGCAAACTATCGCACTTATGCGGGCTCTGCTGGCGCGCTCTTCGGACTGTTTTATTACATTCTGTTGGGACTGGGTTTAGGCGGCACGGGAATCGTTCACCATTTAGGTATGGTGATTACGTTAAGTGCACTGCTTTGTGTTGGCTTAGGTTTACATTTAGGCTTAGCCAATAAAGTAAAAAATGCTTAAGACGTAAATGAGAAAAAGCCAAGGCACTCAGTGCCTTGGCTTTTTGTTATGTGATTATCAACAGCTATGATTAGCGTTAGGCTTTAGGCGTGAGTTCCTGCTGCTTTGCCGCAGACGAAATCAATCGAGGCATAGTGGGAAATAAGGTTAACTTCATCATTGAGTTGTCCACTGTCTATTCATAAGCAGAGGATAATTAATGGTGACGGTACACATCCATTATTCTGGCTAATCCCATCATCTTAGGCTTCTATTGAATCTTGTTACTATTAATAAGTACGAAAAACGAGCAACTGAAAAAGAAGAATAAAGGTCTTTTCAAACAAACGCTTCTTATTAGGATTTTCTTAAGTACTTGTCATTCCATCATTTTAGATGTGTCCCAAGTCACGTTCTGATTTTACGAGATGAGATTGTAGTATTTTTATATCGACGACGGCCTAAGTGAGTTCTTGTCCTCACAAATCATATGTGGTTCTATCACACTAAATGTTATCTCTATGTTATTTCGTTGTATGGGGAGATACGGATGCGTCGACTTTTTTCAGAAGATAGTGAAGCCTTATTATTCAAAAGTTTAAATTATATTCCTATCCCAGTTCTATTATCTGAGGCCTTGGACGTGGAAGGACGTCGTCCTAGCACTCATAGGGTGCATAGATTTATGAATCATGCATTTATTGAGCAATTGGGCTATACCATGTCGGACATCCCCGATATTGAATCTTGGTTTAATACTGTTTACCCCGACCCAATCCTTCGAGACAAAGCGATGCTCGAGTGGGATAGTGCTGTATATGAAAGTGAAAAACAGGGACTGAGCACCGCAGGTTTTCAAACTTACCTTCGCTGTGGCAATGGTGAATATCGTTGGTTTTTAATCACAGCTCAAATTACCACTGAAAATCAATCAAACTTAAACATAGTCACTATGAGAGATGTCCATCAGTTGCAGTTACTGATTGAGGATAACAAGCGGCAATCCAATACCGATTTACTGACGGGACTTGCCAATCGTCGTCAAGTGGAGCAGATCCTCGCTTCAGCCATTGAATACAGTACCGATGCACAAGGTTCACTCTGTTTAGTGATGTGTGATATCGATTTTTTTAAGAGTATTAATGATAACTTTGGCCATCTGTGTGGCGATGATGTGCTTAAATTAGTAGCGGATCAGCTTAAGCACTATGCATCTTCTGCTTCCTGTGTCGCACGTTGGGGAGGGGAGGAGTTTCTGATCGTGCTGGAAAACACTGAACTTGAAATCGCGAGAGAGCTTGCCGAGAAGCTGCGTTGTGACATCGAGTCCACGGATTACCAATCCTATGGTCAGCATATGCACTTAACCATGAGTTTTGGGTGTGTGGAACATCAAGTCAGTGAAAGCCTGCAAAGTCTATTATTTCGGGTCGATAGCGTTTTATATAAAGCTAAAAATGATGGCCGCAACTGTGTTGTGCTTGATTGAATCTCGGATAAATTCAAACGTAAATATATGTTTTATCAATCATCTTTTAACCTCAACTCGGTTTGGGATCTGATGACTGATCTTTGTCTGGGATTTGAGCGGGGAAGATTAATGACAGCACGCAATGATAGTGAGGTAATTCTCTTTAAAAGCTTAGATTTCATTCCTATTCCAATCCTGCTTTCTGAATCACGTATTGATGAGATATCTGGGCGTATACAGCGGATCCACCGCTTTGTTAATCATGCCTTTATCGAACAAATTGGCTACACATTAGAAGATATTCCCGATATGGATGCTTGGTTTAAAACCGTGTATCCAGAGCCTTTAGTGCGTCAAGCCATGATTGAGGGATGGGCAAACATCGTTGAAAGCAGTATCAATGCAGGAATTGATACGGCTGAAATGCAGGCTCGTATTCTTTGTCGTAACGGTGAGTACCGTTGGTTTTTGATCACGGCACAAATTGCCACGGAGAATCAATCGGAATTGCATATAGTGACGATGAGAGATATCCATGATTTACAATTGCTTATTGATGAAAATCAAACGTTATCAAATACCGACGTGTTAACTGGACTCGCTAATCGCCGCAAAGCGGAAGCGGTGTTGGAGAATGCCTTAAGTACCGCAAAAGGCTCAGAGCTTTGTTTGTTAATGTGCGATGTCGATTACTTCAAAGCCATCAATGACACGTTTGGTCATTTATGTGGGGATGATGTTTTAGTGCAAGTCGCAAGGTTACTTGAAGGGCTACGGCAACCCGCTGCTTGTATTGCTCGCTGGGGAGGTGAAGAGTTCTTGATTGTTTTACAGGGTTGCTCCTTAGATGAGGCACATCAAATCGCAGAGCAATTACGCTTAGATTTAGCGTCGACGGATTTCTTCTATCACAATCAACAACTGAGTTTGACCATGAGTTTTGGCTGTATCCGTGTTCAAGATAACGAGAGTTTGCGTAGCGCACTTTTTCGTGTAGATAGTGTGTTGTATAACGCTAAATCAGCTGGTCGAAATTGTGTTGTGATGGGATAGATAAATTCCTTATATCCCATATAAGGTAAGGCTCTTGATTGAGTCGCCAATAAAAAAAGCCAAGGCACTGAGTGCCTTGGCTTTTTACTATGCGATTTTCTGCAGTTATGATTAGCACTAGGCTTTAGGCGCAAGCTCCTGCTGCTTTGCCGCCGCCTCTTGGGCCACTAATTCTTGCGCTTTAATTGCCGCTTCGAGTTTAGCTTCAACATAACCCGGTGAATGGGTCGCTGCCGAGATTAATCGATACATGGCGGGGATGACGAGTAGTGTCACAAAGGTGGCGAATGCCATACCGAAGAACACTACAGTACCCACAGCGATACGACTTTCTGAGCCTGCGCCCGTCGAGAAAATTAAAGGTACAGCGCCCACTAAGGTGGTGAATGCTGTCATTAGGATTGGCCGCAAACGACGGGATGAAGCGTCGATAATGGCTTTATCGAGTTCAAAGCCGCGGTCACGCAATTGGTTAGCAAACTCAACGATAAGGATACCGTTTTTGGTCACCATACCAATCAACATGATCATGCCTATCTGGCTGTAGATGTTGATCCCTTGACTGGTGAGTAGTAGACCTAAGAAACCACCAAACACGCCCATAGGCACAGTAAACATCACCACTAATGGGTTGATAAAACTTTCAAACTGCGCGGCCAACACTAAATAAGCGACCAGTAAAGCCAGACCAAATACGATGAAGATACTGCTTTGGTTTTCCTTAAAGTCTTTGGATTCGCCGGTGTAACCAATGGAAATATCTTTAGGCAATAATTCAATGGCTTTAGCATCAAGAAACTTTAAGCCTTCACCTAAGGTGTAACCTTCACTGACGTTAGCCTTGAGGGTGATCGATTTTTGCTTATTGGTGTGACTTAATCTTTGTGCCGAGGCAATTTCTTCGATATGGGTCACGGTATCAAGCGTCACTAATTCGCCTTTACCGGAACGCATGTAGATTTGGCTAAGATCGCCAACGTTGTTAAAACTGTTTTCATCACCGCGCAAGTACACATCGTACTCTTCGCCGCGATCCACATAGGTGGTTTCGGTGCGACCGCCGAGCATCACTTCTAAGGTTTGAGAGACGTCATCGACACTGATCCCAAGCTCCGCCGCGCGTTCTTTATCAACAGTAACAATAAGCTCAGGCGTGGTTTCGGCGTAGTCTAAATCGGCGCCTTCCATCATAGGGCTGGCATTGGCTTCTTCTTTGAGCACCTGCGCCCACTTAAAGAGTTCGGCATAGTCCGAACCACCAAGCACAAATTGCACCGGTTCGCTCGATTGGCCCCTAAAGCCTGGCATCATAGGGCGAACCATCACATCGGGAATGTCCTTCAATGCTTTGCTAATAATCCCAAGCGCTTGCTGTGCGGATTCGCTGCGTGTGCCCCAATCTTCAAGCTGCATGATCACAAAGCCCGTTTGATCGCCCGCACGGCCACCAAACGCGGGGGCTTGCACGCTGAAGGAGCGCAGCACACCTTGACCCAGCAAGGGCATGAGTCTGTCTTCGACTATGTCCATGTTGGCTGTCATACGGTTATAACTGGTGCCTTCGGCGCCTTTAACAAAGGCGAACAACACACCGCGGTCTTCCTGCGGCGCGAGCTGTGACGGCACTTGTTGCATTAACCAAGCACTGCCGCCGATACAGGCGAGAATAATTAAGGGAGCGAGTAGACGAAGTTTAATCGCCCGAGTAACGGCGACGCGATAGATGCTTTCCATGCGGGCAAAACCGCGATCGACCCAACGATTAAAGCGATTCGGTTTGACGTTAGCTTTCAGCAGTTTGCTGCTCAGTACAGGAGTAAGTGTCAGTGCCACTAAGGACGAGAACAGTACCGATACCGCTAGCATCACAGAGAACTCGGTAAATAACAGTCCGACCATGCCGTCCATAAAGGATATAGGTAGAAACACCATGACTAATACCGCTGTGGTGGCGACAACGGCAAAGCCTACTTCGCGGGTACCTTTATAGGCTGCTAATAAGGGCTCTTCACCTTTTTCGATATGGTGGAATATGTTCTCGACCACCACAATCGCATCATCGACCACTAGACCGATGGAGAGGATTAATGCCATCAATGTCAGTAGGTTAATCGAATAACCTAACATATTGGCGGCGATAAATGCCGAGATTAACGATACCGGAACCGTTACCGCAGGGATGAGTGTCGCCCGCGCTTGTCCGATAAAGATATACAGCACGAGTACCACTAAGGCGCCGGTGACATAAAGGGTGCTATACACCTCGTTAATCGAGCGGTCAATAAATACGGTAGAGTCGAAGTCGACCACTAGGCTAGTGCCTTCGGGCAGGAAGTCTTGTACGCGATCGACTTCTTGGTGCACTTCTTTGGCAACGAGCAATGGGTTGGCATCGGACTGGGCAATAATGCCTAAGCTGATGTTAACGATACCGTCGCTTTTGAAGGTAGAGTTTTCGTTTTGTGCGCCAACAGCCACATCGGCCACATCTTTTAAGTAGATAGGCGTGCCATCGCTGGCGGTACGCACCACAAGGTAGTCAAAATCCTTTGGCGTGTAGTACAAGCGTTTGGTACGCACCGACATCACAGTGGTGTCGTTTCGCACTTGGCCGCCGGGTGTTTCGATGTTTTCTTTGCGCAGCGCGTTCGTTATGTCTGTGACTGTGACATTGCGGCCCGCCATTTGCTCGGGTCTGAGCTTGACGTACATGACCTTGTATAAACCGCCAGAAATACTGATGGAGCTCACGCCGCTGATAAGGCTAAATCTGTCCTCTAACACGCGCTGGGCGTAATCCGTTAACTGAGTGCGGTCCATCACACTCGAACTTAAATTCACATAGACTGAGGGCTCGCCCGAACCGTTGTCTTTTGAGACGACAGGATCTTTCGCATCTTCAGGCAGCCTGCGCTGGGCGCGGGCCACAGCGTCACGCACATCACTTACGCCTTCGGTTAAGTTCCACCCGAGGAGGAATTTCACTGTGATACGCGAGCTACCATTACGTGTGGTCGACGTGATTTCGTCGATACCACTGATCCCCGTCAGTTCATCTTCTAGGGTTTTAGTGATCTGGCTTTCCATAATGGCCGCCGACGCACCCGAGTAACTGGTGCTAATTGTGACCACAGGGCTTTCGACGTCGGGCATTTCCCGTATCGACAATTTAGAGAAGGAGACTATGCCGAATACGCACAGCAGTAAGCTTAAAACGATGGCAACGACAGGGCGTTTAACCGAAACATCGGATAACCACATTATTTAGTCTCCGTAGCTTTTGGGCTTGAAAGCTCAGCCGCACGGGTAGATGCCTTGGCATCAAGCGTCACTTCATTGATTTGCAGACCATCGCGCATATTCACTAAGCCCTGCACCACGACTTTGTCACCTATTTTTAAACCGTTTTCAATCAAGACTTGATTATCGATACGCGCCCCTAACTGCACTTCGGTGCGGTTGGCAATGTGATCGGCATTAACTACGTATACGTAACGTTTAGTGCCAGAATATTCCAGGGCTTGTACTGGCACCATAGGTGCAGAAATCGCAGGGAACGTTATAGTGGATGACATCATCATGCCCGGTTTTAAGCGATTTTTGGGGTTGTCGAATTGCACCCGCACTTTAAGGTTTAAGGTTTCTTCATTGACGCGGGGATCGATAGCGACAACTTTGCCAGTAAAGGTTTCATCCGGCCAAGCACGGCTGGTGGCCGCCACTTGCATACCTATGCTCAATTGCGACAGGAAATGTTCTGGCACTTGTAAGTCGAGGCGCATGCTAGATAAATCATCAAGCGACATTAATTCAGTGCCTATGCTGACCATCTTGCCTTCGCTGAAATTAATCAGTCCCGTATTGCCCGCAAACGGCGCAATCAGCGAGTGGTAATGTAAATCGGCTTGGGCTGAAGCTAAGCGTGCTTGGGCGATATCCACACTGGCTTTTTGTGCGTCAATCTCGGTTTGGGTGATGGCGTTACGGCTGATCAGTTTTTCAAATTCTTTGAGTTTACGTTTTTCATCGTTGAGAAACGCATTAGCCTCGGCGACGGCGGCTTGGGTTTTCATATCATCGAGTTCGATGAGCAACTGGCCTTTTTTCACTGCTTGGTTTGAGGTCACGGCGACTTGCTTAATCTTACCTGTGACTTGCGGCGCGATGATCACCGCGCGTTCGGCAGCGAGTTTGCCGATAAGCGAGATAGATTGCGCTAACGGATATTCAACGACTTCACCCGTGACCACTGGAACGGTACGCATTAGGTGTGGGGCGCTTTCGGGTTTGGCTGCTTGAAGGACATCACTAAAACTCACCGCTGTGGCGATAACCGCAAGCAGGGCAATGGCAATAATGGTTTTTTTCATTGTAATTATTATCTCGCGCAAAGGCAGTTGAAAAAGGTGATAGCTCTAATGGGGCTATTCTAGTGAATAACCTACCCGAGTTGGGTAAAAGTTTGTAAAGGTAAGCAAACGAAAATGAAAGAAATTGTGTTTTTTGAGCCTTGAACACAATTCAACGCGGCTTTTGCGGTTTTTTTGTGCAAAGGGGCAGTGCGAGAAGACCCAAGTGCGCTAGGGATGGACCTCAGTACGCGTTTTTTCGACTGGGGCTTGAGTCGTTTCAACCTGAGGATATTGGCTCAAAATGGAAGCCAATCGACCATCGCTGCGCATACTTTCTAAGCCTTGATTAAAATCCGTTACCAACTGCTGATGATCTGTCACGGCCAAAGACACCCCTAAGTGAAATACCTCAGTCGCTATGGGTTGACCGACTTGTTCAAAGGCATCGTCATATTCAGCTGGGCCTTTTTTAATTAAATACCTCGCTAAGTTATGGCCAATCAAGACTAAATCGATACGCTTTAAAAATAGCTTCTTGAGGTTCATTTCATCCGAATTACCTTCTTCGGTGGTGAGCCCTGCGGCGAAGATTTCGGGTGGATTCGCGTAACCGCGACCTATGCCAATCGTGTAGGGCTTGAGCTCAGAGAGCTGACTAAAGCTTAGCGGCGCATCTCTACGTTTATAAAACACGATTTGTACCGGTTGGATTGGCGCAGAATATTGAGCCCATTGCTCACGCTCTTTGCGATACCAGAGTCCAATAATGCCATCGGCTTGGCCCGTTTTAACGAGTAGGGCTGCGCGAGCGAAGGGATAAAACTTGAGGCTGGCATTGTAGCCTTGGCGTTTAAATGCTTCTTTGACGACTTGGGCGACGCCGCCCTGTTCGGGTAAAGCATCGGCATAAAAAGGAGGGTAGTTAGTGGCGACTAAATGGAGTTCTCGACCCGCAAATGCGGGGTGGATAAAGCCGAGCATAAACAAGCAAAAGCCAGATAATGTGAGTAATTTTTTCCCCATATCTACTCCAGCACTTAGGTGAGTCGCACTTGGCTTGAGTATAGTCAGAGTTAATAAAAACTGGCGAACTTATGAATATTAAGATGCGTGCATGTTGAGAGCCATATAGATTTAGAACTATGCCGATTTAGAGCTATTCAGATTTAGAACGCTACAGATTTATAACCATGGTGGGTGCCCGTTTACCTTTGCTTATTCATGCATTCACGCCCTAACTTATGCATGCATTAGGGCGCTAGGGCATTCACGTATTATGGCGAAGATATTAGTGAGGTATCTTATAGCGAAACCTGCTCACCCTGATACAGACCGCGGCTGAGTTTGCCGGCGTCGATAAGTAACAGTTCACCGGATTGACCATTCTTAATGCTGCTGTCTATCGCAATGATTTTATTGTGATAGAGACCAAGCACTTGCTCCTGCGATGTGTGTCCAACGACAATATGCTCGACCTTGAAATAGTTCAGTATGCTATCGATATCCGACTCTTTCAGTTCATCTTTAAAGTAACCGCGATACCAAGTTGGACCATTGGTAAAAAACAGAAAGTTGAGTAAATCATCTTTCTTCAAATCGGCTTTTTTATCATCTAAATGCTGACGAAATAGTTGGTTAGCCTCGCTGATATGTAATTTACGCTCGACCCATTCAGGGCTGATGCCACCGTGCATAAACAAGATATTATTGATTTTGACTAAGGTGTGTTTGCTGCGAAGCCACTGGCCGATTTCGGTGTTTTTGTTGTAGAGCGCATCGTAGTGGCGTTTGAGTAAATCGGCCGAGACTTGGTAGCGTTCGTTGACGTAGCGTAAGTCGCCGCGAAACACCATTTGCTCGTGGTTGCCCATGAGTAGATGTAAGCGCCCGCCCGCAGCTTGAGCTTCTTGATCTAAGGCATATAAAAACCACAATACTTCATTGACTTGATGGCCACGGTCAAACATGTCGCCCGTCATCACCATATGACCGTCATCAAAGGCCCAGTGGTTATCTTTGTCGATAATCTTATGGGCTTTTAGTAAGTTAATCATCACATCAAATTGGCCGTGCACATCGCTAAGGGCGACAATTTTGCTGACATGAGTAAAGGTATCGGGCTCAACCGTGGCCGCTAGTGTGTGAAGATGGGGCTCTGGTAATTTACCGCAACTGGCAGGGCGAGTTAACTGCGCCTTCGCAATCGGCGTTTGTTTAAGCTCACTCTGGCAAATCCAATAGGCAGTGTCTTTTTGAGCATTGTTTAAAAACACATAAGGGCCATCGGTGACGCTGCTTTCTTGAATCTTTAGTTCTGGCTCGGCCTCACTGGTATTGGCCGCTAATGAGTTAAAGGAGAGTGTGACAAAAGGGAGTGCGGTGACAAACCATAACAGTGGCGTGAATTTTCTATGTCGCTTGAGTATCCATTGGCTGGCTCGACTCAGTCGGGTGATAGAGAGTGTGATTGGGTGAGCCCCGACTGGCATCGAATTGATTCGCATTAGACCGCATCCTTGTTCTTGTTTTAGTTATTCATTCTGTCATTTTAGACACTTGAGTTGATGAGTCTTCGAATGTGTAACTTTGCGAAGTTAATCTCAAGTGTTCAATTTCAAACGCTTAATCTTAAGTACTTAATGTCAAGTGCTCAACATATTGAAAACACTAAATCATACGGATAAGGCTTAACATCGACAAGTCACGAGGCGGGCTAAATTAAACTTGCCCACCTCACTATTCAGTTATTTCATGTCTCAATATCATGACTTCAGTTACATGATATTGACCGTCACATGGCATTGACGACGGTATGACTATCGACAAACTGTTCGAAACTGACGATTTTGCCGCTGTGTATCTTCCATAAATGGGCGACTCGGGCGCTAAAATACTTGCCCGTTTTGACATAGGTACCTGAATAAGTGCCGAAGGCAAAAACCTTATCGCCTTGGGCGACATAGTCTTCGATATCGACGCAGTAGTTATCCCATTCAGTTTCGAGGCGAGCGAACACCTTGGTGGCTATCGCGCTAAAGCCTATGTAAGTGCCCGCATAGGGAAAACCTGCCGCCTCTGTCCAGCGTGCGTCACTCGCTAAGGCATGCTGAAGATTTTTGGCGTTCTCGGCTGAGCTACTTCCCTCATAGGTGCTTTTAACCAGTGCAAGATTCGCATCAGTCTGCCTTGCTGTTTCTATAAGACTTAACTGAGCAGGCTCACTCACTAATGAACCTGTTGAAACACCATTAAGCATTGGCATGATTATGACTCAAATTGCGCTTCAAGATGGCTTAACCACTGGGCGGGTTGGCCGTAGAAGCGGTTGATATTAATGGCGGTGATGTTGCCGTCATCACCCTCTATAGCCATCGAAGGGAAACCTTGGGCACCTATCAGATTCAATAATGCTCTGGACTCAACGATATGCTCATACAGCTTGTCTTCACCTTGGGCATAATGCTGCGCAAAGCTCATAGGGTCGAGCCCAAGTTCAGCGGCTAAGCTTGCGAGATTACCTTCATCACTGGCGCTGTGACCATCGCGGTAATGGGCCAGTTGTACTGAGTGTAGATAGGCCAAACTGTCGCCGCCCATAGCATCGACTGCGAGCATGGCTTTAATGGGGGGCGCCGAGTCGAGTACGACTGTGGTATCACGCAGCAGACCATCGAAATAGTTCTCACCAAAAGGCTGTCCGGTTAGCTCGGCAATGCGCAGATCGTGGGGCATAACATAGTCGCGCCAGTTGGCATCGATTTGTTTGCGTCTTGGGCCTGTGAGCATACCGCCGCCGTGGAGCTTAATGGTAAAGCCAGCTTTGGCTGCAGCATCGAGTAACGGCGCTGCGGCATAACACCAACCACATAAAGGGTCGATAATCGCGTGCAAAATACGCACTTTGGCCGTTGGTGTGCTGCTGGCTGTGCTAGCAGAATGAGTTGTTGGGGTAGTCATAGTATTAAACCTTTTGGCTTAAGTTCGTCGTTACATTAGCGACTTAAGCCCTTTGAAATCATCGATTAAAATCGTTAGTTTGGTACCGTTATTTAGGTGCAGTCATTTAGCTAAAAAAATGGCACGCAATCGCTCACGTGCCTGTCTTTAACTGTTTGCACTTAACTATCTTTTACACCTAACTAGCTGTACCTCATCGCCGAGATAGGTATGGCTGGACTTACATAGGCCAGGTCATTTCGCCCATGTAAACTTTGGCGCTGATTTCAAGCCCTGCATCGGCTGGCATTTGTGGGTATAGCGCCAGCATCTTTTGGATTAATTCGGCTGAATCTTTCGAGGCTTTTGCTGCGACGTCAAAGGCTTTTACATAGTCACGGGTAAAACCGATGGCACGGGTATCAAATCGCGCTTCGCCTAAATAGTGCCCCGGGATCACTGTGGTCGGCAGCAGTTTTTCCATCGCATCTAAATGAGTTAACCATTCCTGACGCTCAGAGGTAGTTTGAGTGTCTGCCATCCAAACATGCGTGTTATCAAATACTTCTACGCCACCTGTAATGGTTTTTGCCGATGGTATCCACAGGAAAGTGTGTTTAGGATGTTTATCATTAAAACCTTCGATAATCACTTGCTCACCGTCGATGGTGAAAGTGTCGCTGTGAATCGCCTTAGGTAACACTAATTCACTTGGCGCATTGTCCTTTAAAATCGGACCCCAGTAGGCGAGCTTGCCTGCCATTGAGGCTTTAATGGCATCGACTGTGGTTTGAGTCGCGACGATTTGTGCATTGGGGAAATTCTTTTTAATCACGGCTAAACCGAAATAAAAGTCAGGATCGCTATGACTGATATACACCTGAGTCAGCTTTTTACCGCTGGCCTTGATGGTATCAACCAAGGTTTGGGCATCGTTATTTTGAAATTGTGCATCGACTAACATCATTTCGTGTTCGCCGCTGATAAAGCTCGATGACACGGCAAAGATGCTGTTTTCGCCCGGATTAAAATGGCTCACTTGCAATGGTGCCGCATTGACCGCGCCGAGTCCCGCTAGCAGTAAGGTAGCGGCTAGACTGATTTTAGACGAGGCCTTCAATGTGGCGTTAACTGTGTTGCGTATAGCATAGGTCGATGTGTTCATTTTTGGCTCACTTATAGTCACAGGATGAAAGAGTAAAAAGGTTCGATTTAGCATTCATTGATTTGCAGCTGCTGCAAAAAGTGAGTTAAGTATAGGTTGCAATAATCAATAGATAAATGCGAGTATCTGCCCATGTTTGTTGCATTAATCGGACGAATTGCTGGATGTACTCTTAGTTATTATTCATGTGGGGCGCGAGTATGTGAGTGAGCCTTCGAGTGATTGAAAGTGAGTGATTAAACGTTATTGATTGAACGTTATTGATTTAACGCGAGTGGAGATAAATCATGGATAGACTCGAAGCGGCTAAAGTGTTTGTCACTATTGTTGAGCGCGGCAGCATGGTAAGCGCCGCTAATGCCTTAGATATGTCGCGTTCTATGGTGACCCGTTACTTGAGCGAAATGGAAGAATGGTCCGGCGCTAGATTGTTGCATCGTTCGACGCGCAGTCTCAGCTTAACGCCAGCGGGTGAGCAAGTGCTGGATTATTGCCATCGACTGCTCGAACTGGCGAACGAAGTGCCAGCGGTCAGTCATGCTTCGGTGGCGATTCCGCGCGGATTATTGCGCATTAGCTGCTCCCAGTTTTTGGCGCATCAGATTTTAGCGCCCGTGGTGCACCAATACTTAGCCAGTTATCCGCAGGCGAGTGTGAATATCCACGTGAGTAGCCAAACTGTCGATCTGGTCGCCGAGCGGATTGATCTGGCGATTCGCATCACCAATGAACTCGATCCTAACCTTATCGCAAGGCGCTTGGGGGAATGTGAATCTGTGGTGTGCGCTGCACCGAGTTACCTTGCCGCCCGCGCCGCCGTGCTGCATCCCGAAGATTTGACCCAGCATAATTGCTTAACCTATTCCTACTTTGGCGATGTGATGTGGCGCTTTTATCAAGCCGATGTGGCTGCGAAGCAGGCTCAGGCGCTGAACTCTGATCCTAAGTTAAACCAAGGTCAGGCGTTTAATGTGCCGGTGAATGGTAATTTCAGCGCCAATGATTCCATGGTGGTGCTTAATGCCACGCTGGCTGGTGAGGGGATTGCGATGCAGCCGGTTTGGGCGGCGAAACCCTATTTAGACTCGGGTCAGCTAGTGCCTTTATTAACTGAGTTTAAACCTCTATCCCTCGGTGTGTATGGCGTGTATCAATCCCGCAAACACATGCAGCCTGCACTTAGGGTGATGATGGACATGCTGGTGGCTTATTTTGCCAGCTTGAAAAGCTGAGTCGTTCATAGAAATCATTCAAGAGCCCACCATAAAACTAGCTCATAAAAAGCATCCAATAAAAAGGAGCGCAGATCCTTCGACCTGAGCTCCTTTTTGGCTTAATCAATTATGCGTTTGACTACTTAATCATGCGCTTGTATTTCAAGCGGTGTGGCTCAACCACATCGGCGCCATAGGTGTTTTTCAACCATGCCGAGTATTCTGTGTAGTTACCTTCGTAGAAGTTCACTTGACCTTCGTCACGGTAATCCAGAATGTGGGTCGCGATACGGTCGAGGAACCAACGGTCATGCGAAATCACCATAGCGCAACCTGGGAATTCCAGAATCGCTTCTTCCAGTGCGCGCAGGGTTTCAACGTCTAAGTCGTTGGTGGGTTCGTCGAGTAATAAGACGTTACCGCCCGCTTGCAGCAGTTTGGCTAAATGTACTCGGTTACGTTCACCACCCGACAAGGTGCCGATAACTTTTTGCTGATCGCCACCACGGAAGTTGAAGCGGCCTACATAGGCGCGGCTCGGGATTTCCATGTTGTTGATACGCATGATGTCTTGACCACCGGAGATTTCTTCCCAAATGGTGTTCTTATCATTCATCGAATCGCGGAACTGCTCAACTGATGCCAATTGCACTGTATCACCCAGTTCAATCGTGCCGCTGTCTGGCGTTTCAGCGCCGGATAACATGCGGAACAGGGTTGATTTACCCGCGCCGTTGGCACCGATAATACCGACGATCGCGCCCTTAGGCACAGAGAACGACAGGTTGTCGATCAATACGCGGTCACCGTAAGACTTGGTCAGGTTATTCACTTCAATAACCTTGTCGCCTAAACGTGGTCCGGGCGGAATAAACAGCTCGTTGGTTTCGTTACGTTTTTGGTAATCGTTAGTGTTCAGCTCTTCAAAGCGCGCCATACGGGCCTTGCCCTTAGACTGACGGCCTTTCGCACCTTGGCGTACCCATTCCAATTCCTTGGCAATGGTCTTTTGGCGAGCACTTTCGGTAGCCGATTCTTGCTTCAGACGGGCATCTTTCTGCTCAAGCCATGAAGAATAGTTACCTTCCCACGGAATACCTTCACCGCGGTCGAGTTCTAAAATCCAGCCAGCGGCATTGTCGAGGAAGTATCTGTCATGGGTAATCGCGACCACAGTACCGGCATATTCCTGCAAAAAGTGCTCAAGCCACGCCACAGATTCAGCATCCAAGTGGTTGGTCGGTTCGTCCAGTAACAGCATTTCTGGCTTTTCAAGCAGCAAACGACAAATCGCTACGCGGCGACGTTCACCACCGGATAACACTTCGATTTTTTCATCCCAATCCGGCAGACGCAGGGCGTTGGCGGCGCGCTCAAGGACGTACTCTAAGTTATGGGCATCTTGGGCTTGGATAATCGCTTCGAGTTCGCCTTGCTCTTTTGCAAGGGCGTCGAAATCGGCGTCCGGCTCGGCGTAGGCCGCGTAAACGGCATCGAGGCGAGTCAGGGCATTTTTTGCTTCTGCTACCGCTTCTTCAATCGCTTCACGCACGGTTTGATTCGGATCGAGTTTAGGTTCCTGGGGTAGGTAACCGATTTTCAATCCCGGCATTGGGCGCGCTTCACCTTCAATTTCGGTGTCGATACCCGCCATAATGCGCAGTAGTGTCGACTTACCAGAACCGTTAAGGCCGAGTACGCCAATTTTGGCGCCGGGGAAAAAACTTAAAGAAATATCTTTAAGGATCTGCTTCTTAGGCGGAACAATTTTACCCACCCGCAGCATGCTGTAAACAAACTGAGCCATTTTTCTCTATCTTAAGTGACTAATGATGCGGCTAATTCTACTCGATTGCGCGCCGAACTCAACTCGACAATGAGCCAAGTTCAAGCACTATCCACAGGAATTTCATGTTTCAAATACTGGGATTGTGGTCGCGTTCCGAGTAGAATACCGCGCAACCCTACCTATAAGAATTGGCAGCTGGAGTAAGCAATGCTGAAAAAAGATATGAATATCGCAGATTATGATCCGGAACTGTTTAAGGCAATTCAGAATGAAACTCTGCGTCAAGAAGAGCATATTGAGCTGATTGCTTCTGAAAACTACACCAGTCCACGCGTGATGGAAGCGCAAGGTTCACAGTTAACCAATAAGTACGCTGAAGGCTATCCAGGCAAGCGTTACTACGGTGGTTGTGAGTATGTGGACGTAGTTGAAACCTTAGCGATTGAACGTGCGAAAGAACTGTTTGGCGCAACTTACGCTAACGTACAACCTCATTCAGGTTCACAGGCAAACAGCGCTGTTTACATGGCATTGTTAAAACCTGGCGATACCGTACTGGGCATGAACTTAGCCCACGGTGGTCACTTGACCCACGGTTCACCCGTTAACTTCTCTGGCAAACTGTACAATATTATTCCTTACGGTATCGACGAGTCTGGCAAAATTGACTACGACGAAATGGAACGTCTGGCCGTAGAACATAAGCCTAAGATGATGATCGGCGGT
Organism: Shewanella sp. SP2S2-4; assembly: GCF_031932025.1. Lineage (NCBI taxonomy): Bacteria > Pseudomonadati > Pseudomonadota > Gammaproteobacteria > Alteromonadales > Shewanellaceae > Shewanella > Shewanella sp. SP2S2-4. The sequence goes on along the minus strand of NZ_JAUOER010000029.1, from coordinate 53,659 downwards.
TTCTCTGCCTATTCAGGTATCGTTGACTGGGCAAAAATGCGTGAAATCGCAGATAAAATAGGTGCTTACCTATTTGTCGACATGGCGCACGTTGCTGGTCTTATCGCTGCTGGTGTTTATCCAAACCCAGTGCCACACGCACACGTTGTGACGTCAACGACCCACAAAACTTTAGCGGGTCCTCGCGGTGGTGTGATCCTGTCTGCTGCTGACGATGAAGACTTGTATAAGAAGTTGAATTCAGCGGTATTCCCAGGCGGACAAGGTGGCCCATTAATGCACGTTATCGCCGGTAAAGCGGTTGCGTTCAAAGAAGCCCTAGAGCCAGAATTTAAAGTGTACCAACAGCAAGTAGTTAACAACGCTAAAGCTATGGTTGAAGTGTTCCTTGAGCGCGGTTACAAAATCGTCTCTGGCGGAACCAGCAACCACTTGATGTTAGTTGATCTGATTGGTCGTGACTTGACCGGTAAAGAAGCCGATGCCGCCTTAGGTAGCGCTAACATTACCGTGAACAAAAACTCAGTGCCAAACGACCCACGTTCACCCTTTGTGACCTCAGGTGTGCGTATCGGTACGCCAGCCATTACGCGCCGCGGCTTTAAAGAAGCGGAATCGAAAGAGCTGACTGGCTGGATTTGTGACATCCTTGATGATGCAAGCAATCCTGCTGTGATTGAGCGTGTGAAGGGCCAAGTATTGGCACTGTGTGCACGTTTCCCTGTTTACGGCTAATTTGCTGACGCATCTAGGTTTAAGTGCGTATGTGCTTAAGTAGATGACTGGCTGAGAGTGATCGCTTGCTGACTAGGTACTTACATGAGGTACTTAGCATCCGGTAGTTAACCTCAGCCCATAAATAGGATAAAATCCCATGGCCGCATTAAGCGGCCATTTTTATTGGTAAAATCTTAGGCTTAAATCCATTGCGTTTAGCTGAGATTTAACAGGTAAAGCCATTAACGCTTTACTCGCATTCACTGGCAGGAGGCTCAATGCATTGTCCATTTTGCAGCGCGACAGATACTAAAGTCATCGATTCTCGATTAGTGGCGGAAGGCCATCAAGTGCGCCGTCGCCGAGAATGCACCGAATGCCATGAAAGATTTACCACCTTCGAAGGCGCCGAGTTAGTCATGCCTAGGGTGATCAAGCGCGATGGTTCACGCCAACCCTTCGATGAAGAAAAACTCCAAGGTGGCATGTTGCGCGCGGTTGAAAAACGCCCCGTGTCTATGGATGAAATCGAGCAAGCACTCAGTAAAATCAAATCGACCCTGCGCGCCACTGGCGAGCGAGAAGTGCCATCAGAAATGGTCGGTAACTTAATGATGGAGCAATTGATGAGCCTAGATAAAGTCGCCTATATACGTTTTGCTTCTGTGTACCGTGCCTTTGAAGACGTATCTGAATTTGGTGAGGCCATCGCTAAACTGCAAAAGTAGTTATTCGACTAACATAGGGTTGAACATGAGCTTGAACATAAGTTGGTCTGTACTCGATACCCAAATGATGAGCCGCGCGATTCAATTGGCGCGCAAAGGCTTTTACACCACGAGACCCAATCCCAGTGTGGGCTGCGTTATCGTTAAAGATAATCAGATTGTCGGCGAAGGTTATCATCAAAAAGCGGGTGAGCCCCACGCCGAAGTGCATGCGCTACGTATGGCAGGTGAACACGCCCGCGGCGCAACGGCCTATGTCACCTTAGAGCCCTGCAGCCATTATGGCCGCACGCCGCCCTGTGCCTTGGCGCTGATCAATATTGGCGTTAAACGTGTGGTGGTGGCGGTTGAAGATCCTAATCCGCAAGTCGGTGGTCGCGGTATTCAAATGCTGCGCGACGCCGGTATTGAAGTGGATGTGGGATTACACCGTGATGAAGCTTATGCCTTGAATTTAGGTTTTATGAAGCGCATGGAATCGGGTTTGCCCAGAGTTACAGTCAAATTGGCTGCGAGTCTCGATGGTAAAACCGCGCTGTCTAACGGTGTGTCTAAATGGATTACCGGGCCTGAATCTCGCCGCGACGTGCAGCGCTTACGCTTACGTTCCTGCGCGTTGGTGACTGGGATTGAAACCATACTGGCTGACGATCCCTCGCTCAATGTGCGATATCAAGAACTTGGCGACATAAAAGACTGCGTAACCGAGGCGCAATTACTGCAGCCATTAAGAGTGATACTCGACAGTCGCGCCCGTTTGCCGTTATCGGCTGCCTGTTTGGCTATCGTATCGCCGATACTCTTGGTCTCGACCGTGGCTTATCCCGCAGTGTTTCAAGCACAATTGCCCTATCATGTGAGTTGCCTAGTATTACCAGCAATTGCAGGTCGCGTATCCTTACCTGAACTATTAAGCTATTTAGGCCAAAGTTGTAATCACGTGCTGGTGGAAGCGGGGGCAACCTTAGCGGGCGCATTTTTAGCACAGGGGCTGGCTGATGAATTAGTGCTGTACCAAGCGATGAAAATCCTTGGTGGGCAAGGGCGTAATCTGCTGCAGCTACCCGATTATCAAACCATGGCGCAAATTCCTGCATTAACTTTGGTCGATGAGCGCAAATTAGGGCCAGATACCCGTTTAATCTTGAGCGTTAAGCTTGATACCTCTTTATCTAAATCGAATTGGAGCAAGATAACCGTTTAACCTTGAGCGTTATGCTTGATACTTCTTTATTTAATTAGGGCAAGATAACCGTTAAACCTTGAGTCTTATGCCTTATTACTTCTTTATCGAATAAGTGAGTTAACCATGTTTACTGGGATTATTGAAGCCGTTGGCACCCTGCGAAAGCTTGAACGCAAGGGCGATGATATTCGTTTGACCGTGGCGAGCGGCAAACTGGATTTAAACGATGTGCGTTTAGGCGACAGTATTGCCACCAACGGTGTGTGTTTAACGGTTGTGCAGCAATTAGCCGACGGTTATGTGGCCGATGTTTCTGCCGAAACCGTGAGTCTAACTGGCTTTGCTAACTACAAAGTAGGCACTAAGGTAAATCTTGAAAAAGCCGTTACCCCAACCACACGTTTAGGCGGGCACATGGTCAGCGGCCATGTAGACGGTATTGCTATGGTTGAGCAACGCTTAGTGCGTGGTCAAGCTATCGAGTTTTGGTTAGCCGCCCCCGCAGAGCTTGGGCGTTACATTGCCCATAAAGGTTCCATCACCATTGATGGCGTGAGTTTGACGGTTAACGAAGTGGATGGCAGTCGATTCCGCCTGACCATAGTGCCGCATACCGCAGGTGAAACCACGTTAATCGACCTGCAAGCGGGCGATAAGGTGAATATCGAAGTGGATTTGATCGCCCGTTATCTGGAACGCTTGATGAATTATGATGGCAAAGACAGCAAGAGCGGCGGCGTCACCCTAGAAATGTTAGCCCGTGCCGGCTTTGTGCGTTAGTGCACAGGAGCAGATTATTTAACTTAAGCTTATCGGCAGCTTAGGTTATTTAGGTATAGAATTTCATAATAACAGCAAAATCATAAGGTCCTACAATGGCGCTGCACAGTATAGAAGAGATCATCGAAGATATTCGTCAAGGCAAAATGGTTATTTTGATGGATGACGAAGACAGAGAAAACGAAGGTGATTTGATCATGGCGGCCGAAATGGTCACGCCAGAAGCGATTAACTTTATGGCGAAATATGGCCGTGGGCTTATTTGCCAGACCATGACCAAAGCCCGTTGCCAGCAGTTAAATCTGCCCTTAATGGTGACGAATAACAACGCCCAGTTCTCGACTAACTTTACGGTTTCTATTGAAGCAGCCGAAGGCGTCACTACCGGTATTTCGGCCCACGACCGCGCGGTAACAGTCAAAGCGGCTGTGGCTAAAGAGGCTAAAGCGTCTGATTTAGTGCAACCTGGACATATCTTCCCGTTAATGGCGCAAGATGGCGGCGTATTAACCCGCGCAGGCCACACTGAAGCCGGTTGTGATTTAGCCCGTCTTGCGGGACTTGAGCCATCGGGCGTTATCGTTGAGATTTTGAACGAAGACGGCACTATGGCACGCCGCCCAGATTTAGAGGTTTTCTCCGAGTTGCATGGCATCAAAATCGGCACCATCGCGGCATTGATCGAGTATCGCAACACCAAAGAAACCACGGTTGTGCGTGAAGCTAAATGCAAACTACCGACCCGTTTCGGCGAGTTCGACATGGTGACTTTCAGAGACACTATCGACAATCAACTGCATTTTGCCTTAGTCAAAGGTGAGGTGAAGAGCGATTGTTTGGTGCGCGTGCATCTGCAAAACACCTTCAACGATTTACTCCATTCAGAGCGCGATCAGCAACGTAGCTGGCCACTCGAAAAGGCGATGGAGCGTATTTCTGCAGAAGGTGGCGTATTGGTTTTATTAGGGAATCAAGAACATCCCTGTGAAATCCTCTCTAAGGTGAAAGCCTTTGAAGCCGAAGATCAAGGCCAAGCGCCTGCTTCTGCAAAATGGCAGGGGACGTCGCGCCGTGTGGGGGTGGGTTCGCAAATCCTCGCTAGCCTTGGCGTGACTAAGATGCGTCTGCTCAGTTCGCCTAAACGTTACCATTCACTTTCGGGCTTTGGCCTTGAAGTGACTGAGTATGTGGCGGACTAAAACCCAAAGTTACACTGAAGTAAAATTAACAATTTCTGATAATTTGCATAGGGCTCTGGGCAATTGGCTGTGATATCATGTCGCCACTTTTCGCCCCGAGCTGGGTGCTTTAGCTAAATTAGGTAAGATAATGAACGTAGTTCAAGGTAATATCGAAGCGAAAAATGCCAAAGTTGCGATTGTAATTTCGCGTTTCAACAGCTTTTTAGTTGAGAGCTTGCTTGAAGGTGCACTTGACACGCTGAAACGTTTTGGCCAAGTCAGCGACGACAATATCACTGTTGTCCGTGTACCAGGTGCGGTTGAGTTGCCGCTAGCTGCGCGTCGCGTAGCTGCCAGTGGTAAATTCGACGGTATTATCGCATTAGGTGCGGTGATCCGTGGTGGTACTCCTCATTTTGATTTTGTTGCAGGCGAATGTAATAAAGGTCTAGCTCAAGTTGCTTTAGAATTTGATCTGCCTGTTGCTTTCGGTGTTTTGACCACAGATACCATTGAACAAGCTATTGAACGTTCAGGTACCAAAGCGGGTAACAAAGGCGGCGAAGCTGCTTTAAGTCTGCTTGAAATGGTCAATGTTCTGCAAGAACTTGAACAACAGTTGTTATAGTAGGAAAAATAATGAAGCCTTCTGAGCGCCGCAAGGCCCGCCGTTTAGCCGTTCAAGCCATCTATTCATGGCAACTAAGCGGGAATAATATTGCCGATGTCGAGCATGAGTTTTTAACTGAACAAAGCCTCGACGGTGTTGATGTAGCTTATTTTCGTGAGCTATTTTCAGGCGTTGCAACGAAGAAAACCCAATTGGATGAGCTGATCATCCCGCATCTGGAACGCCCGATTGATGAAGTGTCTCCAGTAGAGAAAGCCATAGTTCGTTTAGCGACCTATGAGCTGACTTTCCGTAAAGATGTGCCATACAAGGTCGCGATTAACGAAGCGATTGAGTTGGCAAAAGCTTTCGGTGCGGACGAGAGTCATAAGTTTGTGAACGGACTGCTCGACAAACTGGTTGCACGCAAGTAATAAAGACAAACGGTATCTTAGGATACCGTTTTTCATTGCTAACAAAGGTGGCCGATGTAAGTCGTGCCAAACTGTACAGTGAAAGAATTCCAATTAATTGAATGTTATTTTAGCAACCGCGGCCCCACTCGCCGTGATGTGAAGCTTGGCATCGGTGACGATTGCGCTTTAGTGCAACCCGCAGAAAACAAGTCGATTGCTATCTCCTGTGACACCTTAGTCGAAAATGTCCATTTCTTCCCCGATATGCCTCCTGCTGCCTTAGGTTACAAAGCCTTAGCGGTAAATTTATCTGATCTGGCTGCCATGGGCGCTGAGCCAGCGTGGATGACGCTTGCCTTGACGCTACCCGAAATCGATGAAACTTGGCTCAGTGGTTTTAGCGAAGGTTTATTTGAAGCGGCCGATTACTATGGCATTGCCTTAATTGGCGGCGATACGACGCGTGGCCCACGGGCGATTAATATCACAGTGCACGGCCAAGTCCCACAGGGTAAGGCACTCACGCGTCATGGTGCTAAAGCTGGTGATTGGATTTATGTCACGGGCACGCTCGGAGATTCGGCCTTAGGTCTGGATATCATTCGCGGCGCGCAGCAAGCCAGAGCCGAGCACAAAGAATTCCTGATTAATCGCCATTATCGTCCAACACCAAGAGTCTTAGCCGGCCAAGCTTTGCGCTCGCTTGCCTCCAGTGCAATCGATCTTTCCGACGGGTTTATCTCGGATATCGGTCATGTGCTTAAGGCTTCGGCAGTCGGTGCGGTTGTCGATGTTAATTGCATCCCGCTGTCACGCGCGATGCAAGATACCGTCAGTGAGGAAAGTGCTTTAGGTTATGCGCTGACAGGGGGCGAAGATTACGAACTGCTGTTCACCGTTCCTGAGGCGCAAAAAGGCGCACTGGAAACTGCCTTGAGCCATGCGGGTGCAAAGTTTGTTCGTGTTGGACAAATTTGTGCGGGCAGTAAGCTCAAGTTGCAACTCAATGGCGAGCCGTTTACACCGCCTTATCACGGTTTCGAGCACTTTTAAGCTAAGAGCATGTTAATGAAATTGTTGTCAAAGGATCAGGCGTTAACGCGCCTGTCATTAAAAAATCCTGTCCACTTTTTGGCACTCGGTTTCGGTAGCGGACTCGCCGCTAAAGCGCCCGGTACTTTCGGTACCATAGCTGCTATTCCCCTCTATTTACTGATGGCGCCATTACCGCTTGCTTGGTATCTGGGCTTAACTTTAGTGAGTGTATTTGCAGGATTTTATATCTGTGGTAAAGCGGCACATGACATGGGCGTACACGACCATGGCGCGATTGTGTGGGATGAAGTGGCTGGACTGTTGATCACTATGATAGCGGCACCAGCGGGCTGGATTTGGCTGTTAGTGGGCTTTGGTTTATTTCGCTTTTTTGACATCATCAAACCTTGGCCAATCCGTTGGCTCGATGCCAAAGTCGAAGGTGGTTTTGGCATTATGATTGACGATGTTTTAGCGGGTGTATTTGCCTTTATCTGTCTGCAAGGGCTAGTCTGGTGTGTTAGCTAATATGATAGCTAAATTGGCATGATAGTTAACATGGCCAACAACTAACCCTTAGCTTTTGATTTCGCATTTTTCTGATTGAAGCTTGATTGAAGGGATTAGCTGAACATCCCTTATCCCTTTTCTGCTTGATTCTACTATTGCAGCAGTTCCCTTGCGTTCGCTAGGGTATTGCTAGTGATAGTATCGCCACCTAACAGTCTTGCAAGTTCTTGAATGCGTTGCTCACGATCGAGCGACTTCATTGTGGTCTCAGTACTGCCCGCCTTATTAAACTTATCGACGAACATGTGTTGATGACCATTGCCCGCAACTTGCGGCAAGTGAGTCACGCACAGTACTTGGGTCGATTCCCCTAAGCTGCGTAACATGCGGCCCACCACTGCGGCGGTGGGGCCGGAAATCCCAACATCCACCTCATCGAAAATTAATGTCGGCGTGGCTACTTTCTTCGCGGTAATCACTTGGATACCTAAGCCTATCCGTGAAAGTTCACCGCCAGATGCGACTTTTGAAATCGGTTGCAAGGGTTGGCCAGGGTTAGTGGTGACCATAAATTCGATATTGTCACTGCCATTGGCTGACATTTGCTCTGGGTTGAAATTGACTTCGATAGTAAATTTCCCCTTAGGCATATTCAGTTCGTGGATTGACTGAGTCACCAGTTTGTCGAGTTCTTTGGCATATCGAGCGCGGCTTTGACTGAGCTTTTGTGCGTTGCTAAGGTAAGCGGCTCTGCTGGCATCGACCTGCAATTGAATTTCTTCGAGCTTGCTTTCGTCACTGTCTAAGGTGCTCAGTTCTGCTTTTAATGCTAGATGATGTTCGGCCAGTTTATTCGGGCTAACATGGTGCTTACGAGCCAGTTGCATGGCTTTTGATAGCCGCTCTTCTAAATAGGCAAAATGAGCTGGATCGAGTTCAAGCTTACTCAAATAGTGTTGTAATTCGCCTGCGCTTTCTTGCACTTGGATTAATGCATCATTGAGCATAGTGTTGATATTGCTTAATGCAGGATCGTAGCTTTGCAGGTCTTCGGCGAGGGAAACCACTCGGTTGAGCAGTGACTCTATGTTGTTTTCTTCGCCCTCAGTAAGTATATCTAGACTCGCCTGACAGGTATCAATCAACTCAGTGCCATTGGCCAGACGTTTGTGCTCTTGCTCAATTTCATCGAACTCATCGACTTTAAGATCAAACTCATCAAGTTCTTCTACTTGATATTGCACTAATTGCTTACGGGCAATACGTTCATGCTGGGAGGCTTCGAGTTGCTTTAGATCGGCCTCAATTTGTTTGCAGCGTTGAAAGCTGGCGGCAACCGTATCGATAAGCAATCTGTGGTTGGCATAACTGTCGAGCAGGGTGAGTTGGTGTTCACTTTTTAACATCGCATGGTGCGCATGTTGACCGTGAATACCGATAAGCAACTGACCCAGTAATTTAAGCTGTGTCAGTGGTACTGGATTACCATTGATGTAGGCGCGTGAACGGCCATCGCTACCAATAGTTCGACGTAGGATACACTCATCATCGAGTTCAAGATCGTTATCTTCTAACCAACGTTTTGCCAGTGGAATATCGTCCAAGGAAAAGCGGGCGCTGACCTCGGTTTTATTGGCTCCTGGGCGAACACTGCTGGCATCGGCACGATTGCCTAGGCACAGGCCTAGCGCATCGATGGCGATCGATTTACCTGCACCGGTTTCACCTGTGATGCTGGTCATACCGGGGCGAAAATCCAGTTCTAAAAAACGGACGATTGCGAAGTTATTAATGCTGAGTTGGCAAAGCATAGTGAATTCCTGTCGAAAAACATACCAAACCACTGTATTGATAAACAGTATATACTGATTTTATATACAGTAAAGTGGCTTGGGTAAATAATCGGCATTATCGGCAGTAAATATTTTTAATTGACTGATTATGCGTAGGTTCTTACTAAGCTTTCTAAGATAGGCAAACTGAAAAAAGTGACTAAGGTGCCAAATAGAATGCCCTGAGCACTGGTTGAAGCTTGAGTGTTATAGCGCTGGGCGAGCAAGTACACGCTCGCGGCTGTGGGCAGTGCGCTCAAGATCACGCCCATGATCAGGTAGTCGCCGCTCACGCCAAAACGGCAAAGCATAAAGTAGACGAGTGCCGGTTGGATAACCAGCTTGAAGAGGTTGATAAGGCTCAGTTCGATAAAATTCTTGGGGCTAAATACGCTGCTATCTTTCTGGTAGCGCATCGCTTTGGCGAGCACCATACCGATGGCAAACAGCGCGCACGGGCTTGAGGTATTGCCAATTTGCTGGATCATTAGCGCCAGCCCTGAGGGCAGTTTTATCGCTAGCGCCGAAATGCCGACGCCAATTAAACTACCAATAACGATAGGGTTTTTACCGACCGCCATCATCATTATGACTAAGGCGTGGTGTTGTCTTTGGGTGTTTGTGGCCAGTTCCATCGAGACTAAGGCGACGGCAAACATCAGCACGGATAATAAGCTGGCAATCGCGGCGGCGACTAACGCACTTTGCTGCTGCGGAAAGAGGATGATGAGCAGTGGAATACCAATAAATGCGGTATTACCAAAGGTGGCATTGAGAGCTCGAATGGCGGCAACCGCATGCTGTTTAGGGTTAGCGATCAGCGATAGCCCAAGGCAGACAAGATAAGTGATTACCATAGCTGTGCTGTAGCCCGCAATAAATCCCCATTGCAAAATCTCGTCAATCGGCTGCTGGGCGAGGGCGATAAGCATGATTGCAGGGAACGCAATATAGTAGACATATTGGTTTAGCACTTGATCCGTATCGACGGGCAAGAGTTTTAATTTTTGCACTAGTGTGCCGAGCAACATGATCCCGAAGACGGCAAACAGAGGGGTTAAAATGGTCATTTCCCTCACTCATCCTTACGATTAAATTTGAATAAACTCAGCCACCACCGTCATTTCTACTATCGTTATGATTTTAGGTGGGCGCTTGCCTTTTTTATGTCACGTTAGAACCAGAACTAGCGCCAGCGCAGTAAAACTCGCCACAAAATAACATATCATTTCAGTCTAAGGCTATTGCGCTATGGTCGTATAAGTGGATTAATTGATGTTTAAAACACAATGACTTAGCGTACGCTGTGATTGTTGATGACTTTATATAGTGCCTAAAGTGGGCAGCTAGAACAGAATTAGGACATGCAATGAGTGATGATTTAGGCGCTGAACTACAACTTGTCTATCTTTTTGTGCATTTAGTCAATGCGGGCAGTTTTTCACAGGCGGCGAAGGAGCTTGATATGCCCATTGCCACAGTGAGCCGCAAGTTAGCGAAGTTGGAAGAGAAGCTCGATAAGCAGCTTTTTATGCGCAGCACCCGCAAGTTACGACTGACGGAGGAAGGACTGGCGCTCTTTCAACGCTACCAGAGTGTGGTTGCCCAATTTGATGAACTGAGTGGTGCGGGCAGCGATAAACCCGAGGGCACCCTGCGTATTGCCGCGCCGATTTCAATTATTTCCATCGTGTTCATTCAAGCTTTAAATGAATTTGGCCGCCTGTATCCCGATATCCGTTTGCACATTTCCCAGAGCAATGAGTTAGTGGATTTGATCGACAAGGGCATAGATGTGGCGATTGTCGGCGGGGCTCAGCCTGATTCTTCTTGGGTGTCGAGTACCTTAGGCGAGCTGGATTATTGCCTGTTTGCCACGCCAGAATATTTGGCTCAGGCACCTAAACTTGAGCATCCCGATGATCTCGAAGCCCATCAGCTGATAAAAGTCTGGCCGCTGTTTAATTGGCATTTAAAGCATCCGAGCGGTGAGTCTTTCTATTTTAATGGCCCAACTAAGCTGACCCTCACGGATTTGCACGGTGCGATTCAGGCGACCTTAGGCCATGGCGGGATCTTGTATGGTCCCGAACTGTTTGTAAAACAGCAGATTAAAGAAGGGAAACTTAAAGTGTTATTGCCAGAATGGATTGGCGAGCAGAGGCGGATTTCGATTTTATATCATCAGCGTAGCCAGCAGCCGCTAAAGGTCAGAGTCTTTATTGAGTTTATGCAGTCAAAGGCGCCAGAGTTATTCTCTATGCGTTGATTTAACGAGGGGAACGAATGCTTAACGTCTTTTAGGTTTTACCGTGTTTTTGCTCATGGTATTTTGCGTTTGTTTCGCGTCTTGCAGGCTGGAGCGTGTCGCGGGTAATATGCCGAGTTCTAAGAAGTATCCCACTAAACGCCGCAGTTCGAATAAAGAACCGATACGCTGTTGATCTTTGATGGTCAGTTTCCAACTGTCGGTTCGTCCTTCGCTATTGGTTAAGACAAATCCTTGATAAACAATCTTTCTCATTGGAATAACTCAATATTGGCTGATGGAACTTGCTAGCTTTGGTCTTACTCGTTTTGGGCTTGCTTGAACGTGATTGCAGTCGAGACTAGAGGCTTATTGTTTAGACGTACTGTTTAGGAAGAATAAGGGTGCTTGAGTTACCCCAAGCACCCATCAATTAAGCGACGCTGATGCCGATATTTGATACGCCAGCTTCGATAATGTCTTTGCGTAAACCTTTAACCAGTTCCGCTGTGATCTTGGGATTTTCTTCGATAATTTCCAGCAGAGAATTTTGTAACTCTTTCTCTTCTTCCATGACTTCATGGGCAAAAACAAAATCATCTAATGCTTCATCGACTAAATCGACATCACTGATGGCTTCGATATAGTTAGCCACTGTGCTCGATGACAGTTTGCTGATATTGACGATATCTTCTTCAATCTTGCCTTGAATCGCACCCAATAAGGTCGATATGGCGACCACAGCGTCCATGGCTGGATAGACGCCATAGGCTTCAAAATCAGCGGGTTCTGGGGTGTTATCTTCAAGACGTTGCAGATGCACATCGATATTGAATTTAAGCTTAGGGTCGTACAGGGATTGCCACAGTAGTTCTAACGCAGTACTCAACACAGCAGGGTCACCAAACTCACAGACTTCGGAAAACAGTTGATAGTTGGGCAACATGCGTTGGCAAAGTGCAGTGGCGAAGAGTTGTTTTTGTGGCAGTGTTAACGCCTTAAGACGTTTAAAGAAGCCCGTTTTTTTGGTCATCTGTTATTTCCGCTGATAGCTGTGATATCACTTGATTTGCCGCAGATTCTACCTTAGTTAACTCATCAAGTAACTCTAGTATTTCGGGTTCGAGATCTTCGACCGCTGTTTCATGTTTTAGCGCCGATTCAATTTCTTGGCATAGTCTTTGGGTTGTAGGCACGCCGCAGTAGCAGCTCGCACCATGTAGTTTATGGATTGTACTGAGCATGACGGGATGATCGTTTTGACTCAGCGCGGTCTGAATTGTTGTCACGGTTTGCGGTAAAGAGTCGAGCAACATTCTCAGCATGTCTAAGGCAAGATCTGCCTTGTGATTAGCTTGGGTTAAGCATAAATCCCAGTTCAGGGTATGCAGGTCAAAATGGGTGAATTTAGGCCGAGTGATCCAGCGATGGATAACGTCTTTGAGCGCAGCCTCATCAATAGGTTTCGGTAAATATCCATCCATGCCACTGCCTAAAATCAGCTCGCGTTCTTCAGCAATCGCATGGGCCGTCACGGCAATAATTGGCGTGTTACGGTTCATTGAGCCTTGGCGAATTTGCTTAGTGGCACTAATGCCATCTGTGCCTGGCATCTGAATATCCATAAAAATCAAATCGAAGGTGCGAGTCTTCGCCTGTTTAACCGCTTCATCACCACTGTTGACCGCGATAACCGTCGTCACTAACTCACTGAGCAAGGTGTCGATTAGTTTTAAGTTGGCAAAGTTATCATCCACCGCCAGTACGGTTAAGGATTGGCGCGCCGCCGGCGTGGCTATGGTCACTGGGGCTATGATGTCGTATTCCATCGGTGGATAGAGTAAGTTGCGGGCAAGCTGGTGCTCACTCACGGGCAGAGACAACACCACATCGGCATTCGGGCGAATAAATTGGGTTAAGGCATCCTGTTCTTGGCAATCGTATAGCACCACAAGGCAATCGGTTTTGGTCTTCGCCAAGTTAAGTGTGCTTACCAGTTGTCCTGCATCGCTAAACCCATGGCAACTCAAGAGAACATAGTCGTATGGCGCTTCGGCCGTGTTGAGCGTGGTCAGCAAGCTTGGGATATGCTGATGGTGGGTAACTTTGGTATCCCATTGATTCAATTGGCGACTCAAGACAGCATGAGTCAGCACTCTGGGCTCATAAAACAGTATGGTTTTGTTTTTGAGTTTTTCGAGCGGCAGTGAGTCACCGATTTGGAACTGACCTAATCCGAGCGGCAAACTGAACCAGAAGTTTGAGCCTTTCTCTGGGGATGAGGTAAAGCCGATTTGGCCGCCCATTTGATTCACTAAACGCTTAGTGATCACTAAACCTAAGCCTGTGCCACCAAAGCGGCGGGAAATCGACGAGTCGGCTTGGCCAAAGGCTTGGAATAAAAAGTCCTGCTGGCTTTCATCGATACCAATACCGGTATCGACCACATCACAGCGCAGTACAACCTGTTCTTCCGACTGGCTTTGCAGTTCGATTTTGACCATCACGCTGCCAGAGTCGGTGAATTTAATCGCATTACCGACCAAGTTATTGATGATTTGGCATACGCGCATGGCATCGCCATTCACATTGTCGGGCACGTTAGGGGCGATATCGACAACCAGTTCTAGGCCCTTGGCTTGAGCACTGCCCGAAATCAAGGTGATGGTATCGCCTATGGTTTCCCTCAGACCGAAGGGCATGTTTTCCAACACCATTTTACCGGCTTCGAGTTTAGAAAAATCGAGAATATCGTTGATGATGCCCAGCAGGTTAGTGGCGCTGCGCTCAATGGTCTTGATGTAATCCACTTGGCTCGAATGCAAAGGGGTTTTCACCAATTGCCGCGCAAAACCAATAACCCCATTAAGCGGCGTACGTAACTCGTGTGACATGTTGGCTAAGAATTCAGATTTAATTCGGCTGGCTTCTAGGGCGCGTTTTTTCGCTAAATCTAACTCGACGTTTTGGATTTCAATCTGTTCTAAGGTTTCCCGCAGATCCGACGTGGCTTGGTCGATATTTTGCTGCATCTCATCATGGTATTCCGACAACGACCCCGCCATGGCATTGATGCCGCGTTTGAGTAAGTCCAGCTCACCAATCAAGTTGCCATCTAAGCGGGCGTCCAATTTACCTTCACGGATTTTAGCAACGACGCGCACCATTTCAGTAATGGGCTGAGTGACGTTTTTCACCAGCCGGAAAGTGAACAGCAAGTTCAACTGTACCCCGATCAACACGATAATAAAGGCGGCGACCGCGGCTCTATGTTGCTCGAGCAAGGCGCGTTCTTTATTGATGATGATGGAGATATAACCTAATAGCTGACCATCGTCGGTTTGGATATCGTAATTGGCGGGAGCGGCGCTGGGGCCGGTGGAGAAAATCGGTGTCCGTAAAATCAGGCTGTCGCCCACATGCTCAATTTCGGTTTTATGCAGTGTGTTAAGCGCTTCTTTGTAGCGCATAATTTCAAAGTCTTTGTGGTAGTGCGAGGTCACAAAGAGTTGATTGTTGGCATCGAAAATCGCGATGGATTTCACTAAGGTGGATTTGTTGAGCTGCGCCGCGGCGAGTAAGCGTTTGGTCGCCTCGCGATCATTGGCCACTAAACCGATTTCACTGGCAATCGACAGCGGCTCGATAATATTGCTGCCCTGTTCGACGAGCGTATCTTCAAGCTCATAAAAACGATTTATGGTAAAGTAGCTGCCCAGAAGGATACCGACCAAGATTGTTGGCGCGAGCGCCAGCACAAGAACCCAAGAACGTAGGCTGTATTTGGTCATGTTGTTGACTGGGTTCATAGCAGCGGCGGTGTTTCCTGTGACAGAGACTAAGATAATTTTATAAGACTGCCAGAAAGAGGGCGGTCTTTGCCAGTATTTTATTGATTTAGAGGCCGAAATGGCGCAATTTTTTAAAGCAAAACCAAATAGTTCCAAACAGTTGTCGGCTAAGTTATCACTGAGTGTCAATCAGCTCGATCACTTAGGCGCAGGTATAGCACAACATCAAGGTAAAGTCGTGTTTATCCCAGGCGCACTGCCCGATGAAACCGTGACGGTACAGCTCACCGAGCAAAAGAAAAATTATGCCCGCGCCAAGTTAATTAAAGTCGATGCACCTAGCTCTGAGCGCGTCGAGCCTGAGTGTCCACACTATCACACCTGCGGCGGCTGCGACTTACAGCATATGTCATTATCGGGCCAGCGTGAGCATAAAGAAGCGGCGCTACTGGATATTATGGCTAAGTTTGCCGGCGCCGAAGGCGGCGCTTTATCGCCCGCATTAACGGGTGAAGGGTGGCATTATCGTCGCCGCGCCCGTCTTGCGACCTTATTTGATAAAAATACCAAGCACTTAAGCTTAGGTTTTCGCGCCGCCAGTAGCAGTAATGTGGTGCCAATCAGTCAGTGTCTGGTGTTAGCTAAGCCGTTATCGAACTTGATCGTCCCCTTTGCTAAGTTGCTGAATCAATTGTCGGCTAAAGCGAGCTTAGGCCACCTTGAGTTGATTGCCGCCGATAATGGTCACTTCGCCGTGCTGCGTATCACTAAGGCGCTTAACGATAAAGATCTCGCTAAGCTGTCAGCCTTTGCTGAGCAGCATCAAATTCACATTTGTCTGCAGGATAATGAAGGCCAATTCCAAGGCGTTGGCGCCGAGTTAGTGTTACCGGTTTATCAGCTGTTAGATGACAAAGTTGAGTCGGATGCGGTGAGTTTAAGCTTCACCCCAGGTAACTTTGTGCAGGTGAATGGACAAATTAACAAGGCCATGGTCGCTCAAGCGATGGATTGGTTAGCGCCAGCGCCTGATGAGCGCATTTTGGATTTGTTCTGCGGTATGGGGAATTTCAGTTTGCCCTTAGCGAAAATGGGCGCGGATGTGATTGGCGTCGAAGGGGTTGCCGAGATGGTAACTCAGGCACGGGTGAACGCGAAAGCTAACAATCTTGATAAACTGACCTTCTATCACGGCGACTTGAGTGCGGATTTATCCCTTGAGCCTTGGATGGGCAAAATTGATAAATTACTGCTCGATCCTGCCCGTGCAGGGGCGTTTGAAAGCTTGCAATGGCTGAAGAAATTGAAGCCGCGCAAAGTCGTGTATGTATCTTGTAATCCTGCGAGCTTGGCCCGCGATAGCGCTGTACTGTTAGAGCGCGGTTACCGATTACAGCAATTGGGACTTATCGACATGTTCCCACAAACACACCATATCGAAGCCATGGCACTGTTTGAATTAACCAAGTAATTTGCGCTGGCAAAGTAAGCAAAGCGTTTGAATAACGTAAAAAATGTGATTATTACGTCGGTTGGGTTTGACAAGTTCGCGCCAATGCTGAAGATAGGAGAGCTGAAGTGGTGCCCACTTTCTCTCTGAGCACGGATAAGGAAATAAATTAGATGGTCTCTGTTCGCGAAGCGCACTTTAATGATCCCGATTTTCACTTAGAAGATTGGGTGGCTCGCTATGTCGGTCATGCCGATGAAGCGCAGATGCTGCTCTCCTTGATAGGGCAGATTGACGCCTTACCTGCCAAGAGTCCTGCGGCGAAGAGAGAACTGCTCGAACGTGCTCGAGAGATGATCGAAATCCTCGCACCGCTGAACATGGACATTGAAACCCTGCAAGCGGCGATTCTGTTTGTGGTGTTCGATGCTGGGTTACTGACCGAAGACGCCATCAAAGAAAAATTTGGTGAACCGCTGGCGCGTTTAGTGGCGAGCGTTGTGACCATGAATGCCATCGGCGCCTTAAAAATCAATCCCAACAGCCGCTCCACCGAGCCACAAATCGACAATATCCGCCGCATGTTACTGGCGATGGTTGAAGATGTGCGCGCCGTGGTCATCAAGCTTGCTGAGCGTGTGTGTTTGCTGCGGGCGGTGAAAAATGCCGACGAAGAAACTCGCGTGCTGCTGGCCCGCGAAATTGCCGATATTTATGCGCCGCTGGCCAACCGTTTAGGCATAGGTCAACTAAAGTGGGAGCTGGAAGATATTTCTTTTCGCTACCTGCATCCAGATACCTATAAAGACATCGCTAAGCAGTTAGACGGCAAACGACTGGATCGTGAAGTCTTTATCGACAAGTTTGTCAGCCAGTTGCAACAAAGACTAGATGAAGACCAAATTCGCGCTAAGGTCTACGGCCGGCCAAAACATATCTACAGTATATGGCGCAAGATGAAGGGCAAACACCTCAAATTTGATGAGTTGTTTGACGTGCGCGCCGTGCGTATCGTGACCGATCGTCTGCAGGATTGTTATGGTGCATTAGGCGTAGTGCATACGCTTTGGCACCATATTCCGCGGGAATTTGACGACTATGTCGCCAACCCTAAACCTAACGGTTATCAATCGATTCATACCGTAGTGGTGGGGCCTGAGGGCAAAACCGTTGAAATTCAAATCCGTACCCAAGATATGCATGAAGATGCAGAGCTGGGTGTGGCCGCGCATTGGAAATACAAAGAAGGTAATAATCATTCCGGTAAGCAAAGCGGCTACGAAGAAAAAATTAACTGGCTCCGTAAAATTCTGCAATGGCAGGAAGACGTGGTCGAAAGTGGCAACTTGGTCGAAGAAGTCCGCAGCCAAGTGTTTGAAGATAGAGTCTATGTGTTCACCCCAAGCGGTGAAGTTGTCGACTTGCCACTGGGCTCAACCGTGCTCGACTTTGCCTATTACATTCACTCCCAAGTGGGACATAAATGTATTGGCGCTAAGGTCGATGGCCGTATTGTGCCGTTCACCTATCAGGTTGAAACGGGCGAGCGTATCGAGATCATCACCTCGAAACAGCCCAACCCCAAGCGCGACTGGCTTAACCCTAACTTAGGTTATATCCGTACCTCACGTGCGCGTTCGAAAATTCAGCATTGGTTTAAGCAGCAGGACAGAGACAAGAATATTGTCGCCGGCAAAGAAATGCTTGAATCTGAATTGGCGCGGGTGAGCCTTAAAATTAAAGACGCGGCCATCGCGGTCGAGCGCTTTAATATGGCGAGCATGGATGACTTACTGGCGGCGATTGGCGGCGGTGATGTGCGTCTGCATCAAGTGGTTAACCATATTCAGAGTCGTCTGCGACTCGACGAAGTGTCAGAAGAAGATGCCGTCGAAGAATTAGTTAAGAAAGGCCAACATAAGCCGACTTCCAGTGGCCGTGGTCAGGTTGAAGTCAACGGTGTGGGAAACTTGCTTAACCATATCGCCCGTTGTTGCCAGCCCGTTCCCGGTGATGAAATCTTAGGTTTTATCACTAAAGGCCGCGGCATTTCTGTGCATCGCGCTGATTGTGAACAAGTTAAAGAGTTAATGCGGGTTCACCCAGAGCGTGGTGTCGATGTGGTCTGGGGCGAAAATTACTCCGGCGGTTATCGAATGCGTTTGCGGGTATTAGCCCACGATCGTAGTGGTTTATTACGTGACTTAACCTCAGTACTGGCTGCCGAAAAATCCAATGTTCTGGCCATGAGTTCGTCATCGGATACCAAAAACCAGACCGCCGCGATTGAGTTGGAACTAGAGCTTTATAACCTTGATGGTTTATCGCGAGTGTTATCTAAACTGACCCAGGTCGATAGCGTGATAGAAGCAAGACGGCTTTAGGTTTCATTCACTACAGTAAAAAAGCGGTAGGGCGAATTTCGCCTGCCGCTTTTTTATTTTATGGAGAATTGTGCTGCATGGTCGTACGCTATTTAAACTATTGAGAGCTTAGCGTGTGCTTATGTCCATGGATACAGGTTCGCCATGGCATTCACTCATCGATACAGTGAATAGAAACCTAGGTTTTCTGAGCTTATGAACAAGATCCATGGAGGGCGAACTGGCAGTTAAAAAGGGATGTTGTTCAAGTTAATCCTTGGATGCTCGACCGCCCCGTCCATGGGGTGGACGGTCGTCTCTCAAATCATCATTGCGTCCCTTTTTTATACCGATTTTTCTTCAGTTTCTCTCGTTCCCCCCGTTTTTTGAACATTCTCTGCCCGAACTTTTCTTAGTGGTGAAACTAACATTCTTCTACTACATTTGTTTCTCTTATAGGTGATCCAGACTACCTATACGATTGTGTAAACCAAATCGATGAAACATCTACCAAAAGGAAAGGGTAATGAAAACACAGATCGAGTCTAAAAATCTCACACTACGTCAGATAAATTTTATAAGTAGGGCATACAGAAACTTAGCGGTATTGGTTTTTACCCTAATTGCCTTATTTTCACCCTTCGCCATCGCGGCAACCTATCAAATGTCGACCCCTGCAAATGATGATGGTCAAGGAAACTTCCTATTCCTTGATAGGCACCATGTCGATTGCGGCGTTAATGCAATGAGTTCACTTCACTTGTTCAGACCTTCATTAACCGAAATTGCTTATGAATATCAGTGCACCGAAATGGGCAATGACAACAGCACTAACGTCTTTACTACTGACAATGATGATGGTGGGGGCAATGTTATTTACTTGGATCGACACACTATAAATTGTGAGAATAAAGGGCTTCAATATCTGCATTTAGAACGTCCGACCGCGAGCACAGCTCGTTATAATTACCGCTGTGGCAATCAAACGCTGAGTAATGTGACGGATTATTTTACTGCTGCAGATGACGATGGTGCTGGTAACGCAGTTTTTCTTGATAGACACAATGTGAGTTGTCCAAACAATAAGGTACTGAGCTACCTTCGACTGGAAAGACCTACCAGTAATACCATTCGGTATCATTACAAGTGCGGAACTTATAGTGATGCAACGGTTCATGGATTTACAGGAGCCTTTGCTCCGGGTCATTGGAGTATATCGGGTGTCGCAGCTTCAAGCATGAGCAGCTCGGCATTGACAGCAGTAGTCAATTCCGGAGGAGGTGGTGTAACGGCATCAATCACCATACCCGTAAAGGGAACCATCAACTTTGACTGGATGATATCCATCTACTCTGCTGGTCAATATGGAGATGTCATCAAGTACCTGATAAATGGCGTGTCTTACAATCTCTCTACAGCCGGCAGTGCTTCTGGTTCAGCTCAGGGTATCGAAGTTAATACCGGTGATTTATTTGAACTTCTGACATGGGGGACTACGCGGTCTTCCAGTTATAGCGCCAAGTTCGATAATTTCAGCTTTGTACCATTAGCAGCAATTACTCCCCAATGTGCCTTTGCAGGTGACAACCAAGGTCGTAACGATGCAGGCTTTACTGGACAAACTTTTGTTTATAGTAACACCAGTTACGGTACCAACAGATTTATGTGGGACGGCATTAACAAAGGTGAAGTGCCAATAGGTACAGGCTCAGTAACCGATGAGAATGGCAACGTATTTACTTTAGGGGCGCAAGTATCGCATCCATACGCAGACCTGTGGTATTACGAGATTTGCGTAAACACGCCCTGAGCCCTGCTAATTTAACCTGAACTCAGGATTAGAAAGTTAGAACTAGAGGCCCTCTTAGTGCTTAGATCTTTCGACCAAGAATCATCCAACCACAACAAAGAGGGCCTATACATAAGTTAATGGAAGTATTTTGTAATGTCGGTCTTTTTCTATAAAAATAGGGCTGTCACAGTTTTTAGTCTTGTAAATAAATATGAGCACTCAAAACTGATTTGGTAAAGTTGAATGTTTTTTGAAACTAAAAGTTGGTAGCTTTGTTGAGCTTGTATTTTGACTTGTTCAGAGTTTTTATATTTTCCTTAAAAAATATTTGTCTACTTTTTAAGGCAACCAAGAAAACCTTTATGGTCTACCCAATTTTGGTGAGATAAAAACTATTCTTAGTATCTAAATACATGTAAATCATAAAAAGAATCATTGTGTAAGCACGCGAATGTAATATAAGCCCCCGTTAACTTAGCCTCTTCGATTTGCCTATCTATCGTTTTGACGATTTCTATATCTCCTTTTTTTTCAATGTAGTCTCGAAAATCTTCAAGTTCCATTAGTGTTAGTTTTTTTCGTAAAACAATGATCTCATCAAACTCTTCTATTAAATATTCAATATTTTCATAGAATTCAAAAAGCTCCCCATCTTCCCCCTTTACTTTGTCATCTATGACAGCTTTCACTTCACATTTGTGATAGAACTCATACCCCTGTATTTCATCAAAAATTAAGTCGGTATCTATTAGCATTTCATTACCCCATATAAAAATAAGGATTAGTTGTTGAAATTTTTTGCTGGCGTTAATTTGTGTTCTTTGTTTTTCAGGGCAACGAAGGCTTGGCTATTGATATTTTCAACCGCTCATTCTCACAAACCAGCACATTTTTATCACACTGAATCTGTGCCAACTTGCTCATTCGCTCAGCTGCCTGAGCTGTTGCCCGTTGAAAGCCCAATAGGCCCAGAGCTGCAGAAGCTGCATCCGTCACGCTAATGGCATGGGCGTCTTGCACTGTCAGCAATAAGGCGTTGGTGAGCTCGGCATCACAGACGTTTTCCAGCTTACGGGTCGCGGTGTCGACGCTGTTCCAGTTTCTTAACTTGACTGTACTGCGGCCATGCGGCCATAACACTTCATCGCTATCTAGCTGGATTAATCCTTTGGCAACAGCGCCTGTAATGGCCTGGTCTACAGTGCGTTTAATTTTGGCGCCAACCCTTGTCAAGCCAGCAGCATTAGCTAAACGAGTAGCAACTAGGCTGGCGAATATTGGGTATTCGGTTTCAACAATACGCTCCACTGCATACACCAACATACTTAAAGGGATGGCGCTGAAATCATCGACATGCGGAATATTGAGCTTAGACACATCAGCTTTTTTATAGGGCGTAGTGCAGGCTTCAAATTCTGGTTGTTCTTCTACCCGCATTATTGGCGTTGCAATGGCCTCTGGCGCAGCAACTTTGTGTTTCACTTGTCTGGTGCTAGTGGCTTGTGCTGCCATTGTTACCATCAGTTCGTTATGTTGGGTTATGGCTTTGTCTATGAGTACTTTCAGGCGATGTAACTCTGCCTCTGGATCTCGAAACCAGTCAGTGGACCAAATGCGTTCAAAGCTCCAGCCAAGGCCTTCCAGTACACTTTGCCGCAACCTTTCGCGGTCGCGTGCCGAAGTTGCTCCATAATAGCCAGCGCCGTCATATTCCAGCGCCAATACAAATTTACTGGGGTCTTCAGGATGCTTGATGGCTAAGTCGATGTAATAACCTTGACTGCCGACTCGGGTGGCTACCTGATACCCTAAACGCTGGATTGCCTGATGCAGTAGGGCGCCAAAAGCAAAGTTTTGTTCCTGCTGTTTTTCATAGGCTTTGTTCAATTGGCCTGATTCGGCAAACTGCAAAAAGATTTGCAGTGAACGCACACCAAAAGGGCTGTCTGCGCCAACTTTCAGTTCATCACCTTTGAAGTTGGCAAACACTTCCATTGCCAATCGCGCACGTGAAATCAGTACGTTTAACCGCCGTTCGCCGCCTGGTTTGTTCAGAAGGCCAAAATTCTGGCTCAGCTGGCCTGTGCTGGTTTTGCCGTAACAAATGCTGATCAAAATAACGTCGCGTTCGTCACCCTGCACGTTCTCCAGGTTCTTTACAAAAAATTCATCACCACCTGCATGTTGTGCAAAGAATTCGTCAGTTTCTGGCTGTAAGCGGCGCTCTTTTTCCAGCTCAAGCAAGATAGCATCTCGCTGCGAAAGGCTAAACGCAACCACGCCTAACGATAGGTGAGGTTTAGTTAAAGCGTGATTCAGTACTGCTGCAACCACAGCTTTTACTTCGCCAGTATTAGTGCGAGAGCTGCCTTTGTCGTAATGCGTTTCAGGTAAATAATGAAACTTCAGCCCTGTTGCATCGGGGTGAAAGCCTGGGCTTGGGAAGGCCACTAACTTGTTTTTATAAAACTGGTCGTTGGACACTGCGATCAGTGAATCGTGGAGAGAGCGGTAGTGCCAGCGCAGCATTTTGCTTGCCGCACCACGGGCTTCCATTAATGCCAGAATACTTTCCATTTCTGCGGTGGCGCTGCTTTCCAGTTCCTCCTCTTCCAGTTCAACGGCTTTACCAAACAGGTTGCTTGGTGGCATTTGCTTACTGTCACCTACCACAATTACTTGCTGCCCGCGCAGCATTGCGCCTAAGGCATCGGGTGCTGGAATTTGACTCGCTTCGTCAAAAATCACCAGGTCAAAATCTAACGCACCTTGTTTTAGGTAGGTGGCGATGGACATAGGGCTCATCATAAAAATAGGTTTTACTTGCTGGATCACGTTACCTGCTTCCGCCAGCAATTTCCTAATAGGAATATGACGTTTTTTCTTACCTAGCTCACGCAGTACTAATTCCATTTCACCTTTAGCTGTTTTCTTCGGCAAGCGCTCGTACAGACTGTTTACTAAAAACTCTTGGGCGAAAAATAAACTGTTACCATCAATACGTTTAAAGTCGCGTAGGCTTTGTTCATGTTTATTGCGGTCAAATTGCCGTATTGCTTCTGAGCTGTCATAGGCATTGTTAACCAGACCAGAATAATAGCTAAGTTCGAATACTGTCATTAGCAAGTCTGGGGCTGCATTCCATGAGTACGCCAGTTTAGTGAAGTCCTTGATGTTATAAGGCTCAAACGCCTTAATAATCTGGTTGTAGCGCGCAAAATCGTAAAATAAGGCTGAGTTTTTCCAGCCTTCTAACCAGACATTTAGCTGCGTAAATTGCATTGCTGCTAAATCATGGTTTGGATTGCTGTCGGGGATTTGTATCAGCTCTTGCAGCGTTTGTGCCTGCACTGCAATAGCGTTACAAAGCGCTGTCAGTGAGTTTGTCTGGTCACGCAGCAGCTTTTTATCAACGCCTTTATCAATCAGTTCAGCCAATGACTGCGACAATTCAACACGGTTTACCTTTGCATAAAAGGTGTTTATCCAGCTGTGAATTTGCGTTAATTCATTGTGCTCCGAAAATTCGCCTTGCCACTGCGCGCCAAAAGCTTCAGATAACAGGGAGTGGTAGCTAGTTAGCTCTTTTTTCGTGCTTTGGTAAGTTAAAGCAGTATCTAATGCTGTAAGCCAGTCGGTAGACGAAGCGGGCAGAACGCCAAGCCAAAGCCCTGCTAGCTGTGCTTTGGCTTGGCGATAGCTGGACGATAGGAAACGCCACCATTTATCTGTTTTGCCAATCAAGCCTTGGCGGATACTCAGCAAATCGGCATCCAGCGCCTGCGTGATAAAGTGCTGTTCGCAGCTGGCTTTGAGTGATAAGAAATTAGCTAGGCAGGTCAGGCCGTTATCGATCCGCTTTTTTTCTAAAGCCCATATGGGGTTATTTACTTTAACGCTTTTAAGATCTGGCACTTCGGATAGCCAGCTCGTTGTTGAAATCAGCGGCGTGACTTGTTGCAAGCTTTGTGGTTTATCAAGCTGCAGAAAAACACTGACGGTTTGAGTTTGCGTATCAAGTTCGCTAAGCAACTGGCTAATTTCTGCCAAAGTAGAGGTTAATGCCTGCTGCAATGCAGGTGAAAAGTCAGTGCGACCAGACATCGCAAATGGATGCACTGCAGGTATGCCAATGCGTGCTAGTTGCTGTACTAATTCCGTAACCAGTTTCCTCGCATTACTGTATTCCTCAGCTATCCATTGTTCGAAGTAGCTAAAGGGGAGGGCTGGTAAGGAGTTGTCGGGATCCTTTGTCTTCAATTGCAGCAATGAGCCCAACGCTTCAATGTAATTGATACCGCTACGCAGAATAGGGGCTCGGATGGCATGCACATAAGCATCCAGCGAGGCTTTTGATTCCGCTAAATCTGAAAACTCTTGCTCCCGGTTTGCTGTTTGTGGCCGACCTTGCTCAAGTGACTCAGCAATAGAACCAAGCACAGATTTCTTGGTACTTTTGTGACTATGTAGTTCGAGTACGGCGTAGCCCATATGAGTTTCATCAAGGCGTTTTTTTACCACCTCAAGTGCTGCCATTTTTTGTGCAACAAACAGCACCTTTTTACCGAGCGCAACCGCTTCGGCAATAATGTTGGTGATAGTTTGGGATTTACCTGTACCAGGCGGCCCTTGAATGATCAGGTCCGCGCCAGACTTCATCGCCAAGATTGCTTCAATCTGGCTGGAATCGGCGTCTTTTACCAAGTGGAGTTTTTCTGGATGATTCAGATCTGCTAGATTGATCTCTGCATCGTGGGGAAAGCCATCACGAAATAAGCGGCCAATCAAAGGTAACTGTGATGGTTTTTTTCCTTCCGGCCAGCCTGTAGGGTCCAAGTCCATGTACATTTGAAACTTGCCAAAAGAGAACAGCCCTAAACCAATTTTATCTTGATGCACCCGCCATGAAGGTTGCGCTGTAATCGCATCAGCTACCGCCTGATAATAATCTGTGATGACCATCTCATCAGAATAGGCGGGAAGCATTAACTTAAACTCAGTCCTTAGTTTTGCTGCTAAGGTCAGGTTTGAACCCAGCTCTTCGCCTGTGTAGCGTAATTTGAAGCTATCTCTGGCTGATGAGCGCATTAGTTGAACAGGGATCAGAATTAAAGGCGCATATCTTGAAACCGATGAGTTTGTTGGCTCATTCCACTGTAAAAAACCAAGTGCTAAATACAGAACCTCGACACCTTGCTCTTGCAGCATGGTATGGGCTTCGGTTTCCAGTTTCAGCAGGGCTTTATCCAGCTTGGCGGGCACTAATCCGGTTTGTAGGTATTTGTCGGTGAAGCGGGCCGCTCCCTTTTTCTGTTCGAGGTATAAATCAAGAGGTGGCAATTCCGATTCATCGTCGGTCTGAAAGAATGATCCTTCATCTTCGCTGTCGGCAATTTTTTGTTGATAAGCTTCTGGCAATGGTAAAAAGCTGAGTGTGTTTTCTTGCTCAACCAGCATTTCAAATATCTTGGCAGATTGCTCATCAATAATGTCGAGGGCTTTACTACCACTGCGGTAATTCAGCTGAGGGTTGGATCGAAGACCCATATCAAGTAATTCCAGACGCGCACGTTCCAGCTGCTGCTCAACAACCATAAAAATCCATCTCCGAGATATGCTGAACAGCAATAGTTTTCACTAGGTTTTTGCTGGTGGCGTTGGTTAAAAATCTACCATATCAATGGTTGTTTCTAAAAGCAATCTTGCGGATTATTAGAATGATAAGAACAAGTCGGGCAGGAAGTGAGTGGTTGGATATTACTTTTAGGGGTCGTTAATAAATTTAACGATATTAGCTAAAGTTGATGGTGCTATTCGCCATGAGATTACTGCTCACCTCATTCCTAATTAAGAAAAATGTGTCCCAGCATTTCTGAGTATGCCCTTTTGCCTGCAAATTACTTAATCGGCCAGCCTCCTTGGTGCTATTACGCTCTACGGAATTATTTAACCAACAACGGCATGCTAATCGATCATGAATATGGCTCATGTTCTATGTGAAATAAAACCGTTTTTGTTCATGTGCCGAACCACGTATAAATGACTCCAAGCGAAATATTAGACAAGCTTGAAGTTTCACCCTAGCTAAGCCATCAGAACTTAAGTTATTGGCAATTAAGTTAAATATAACCTTAGACAGAACTCGAATAATCTCTATCAGAGTCGGGTCTAGAAGCTAGAAGCTAGAAGCTAGAAGCGCAGGGCATAAACTCAGGTTGGAAATCAGACAATGGGATACTGGATCACTATGAATAAGCATTTTACATTTACGATTAACAGCATTTGTCTCGATGAAAATTATCATCCCTCAGACAAGACGCGTATTACGACCAACTTTGCTAATTTGGCCAGAGGCAGTCATCGCCAAGCGAACTTACGCAACGCGTTAAAGATGATTGATAACAGTTTTAATGCCTTAGCGCATTGGGATAATCCTAAAGGCGATCGTTATAGCGTCGAGCTGGAAATCATCTCCGTTAATCTGGATATTGACGACAGTGGTCAAACTTTCCCATCGATTGAAATTTTGAAAACCAATATTGTTGATCATAAAACCAATAAACGTATTGAAGGTATTGTCGGCAATAACTTTTCATCTTACGTACGCGATTATGACTTTAGCGTATTACTGGCAGAGCATAATAAGGGCCAAGCCAAATTTAGTATTCCAGATGATTTTGGTGGTCTACATGGCAAGCTATTTCAGTCTTTTGTTAATTCTGATGCTTATAAACAGAATTTTAATAAGCCACCGGTTATCTGTCTCAGTGTTTCGGATAATAAAACCTACCATAGAATTGAGAATCAGCATCCCGTATTAGGGGTTGAATATCAGCCAAATGAATCGTCTTTAACTGAGCAATATTTCAAAAAAATGGGCTTACAGGTGCGCTATTTTATGCCGCCCAATAGTGTGGCGCCGTTAGCTTTTTATTTCTTTGGTGATTTACTCAATGATTACACCCATCTTGAGTTGATAAGCACCATCAGCACTATGGGAACTTTTCAAAAAATCTATCGCCCTGAGATTTATAATGCCAATGCTGTTGCAGGGAAATGCTATCAACCTAATTTGAAAAACTTGGATCATTCACTGACTCAAATTGTTTATGATCGAGCAGAACGTAGCCAATTGGCTAATGAGCAAGGCAAATTTGCCGCGGAGTACTTTATCAAACCCTACCAAAAGTTTTTTGAACAATGGTCTGCTAATTTCGTTTAGTCGCTCTGCACTTAATCGTCACGCTCAATAATTAACCCAATACGGCATCAATATCATGACAACACTACTTAATAAAACACCGCTTAACAAAACATTGCTTAACCAAACCCTGTTACCGACTTCAACGGCAGGTAGTTTGCCTAAACCTGTGTGGCTGGCAGAGCCTCAAACACTTTGGTCTCCTTGGAAATTACAAGGTGAGGAATTAATTGCCGGTAAACACGATGCACTGCGTTTGTCATTACAGGATCAACTACACGCAGGGATTGATATTGTCAGTGATGGCGAGCAAACGCGGCAACATTTTGTCACTACCTTTATTGAGCACCTCAACGGTGTTGATTTTTCAAAACGTAAAACCGTGAAAATTCGTGATCGCTATGATGCGAGTGTGCCCACGGTTGTCGGCCCAGTGAGCCGCCAAAAGTCGGTGTTTGTTGAGGATGCCAAATTTTTACGCAAGCAAACCACGCAACGGATTAAATGGGCGCTGCCTGGCCCAATGACCATGATAGATACGCTTTATGATGACCATTATAAAAGTCGCGAAAAGCTTGCTTGGGAATTTGCCAAAATTCTTAATGAGGAAGCCAAAGAATTAGAAGCGGCCGGTGTTGATATTATCCAATTTGACGAACCTGCTTTTAATGTGTTTTTTGATGAGGTAAACGATTGGGGCATTGCCTGTTTAGAAAGAGCCATTGAAGGCCTTAAATGCGAAACGGCGGTACATATTTGTTATGGCTACGGCATTAAAGCCAATACAGATTGGAAAAAAACTTTGGGCTCAGAGTGGCGTCAATATGAAGAAGTGTTTCCTAAACTGCAAAAATCGAATATCGATATTATCTCGCTTGAATGTCATAACTCCCATGTGCCAATGGAGCTACTTGAGCTCATTCGCGGTAAGAAAGTCATGGTCGGCGCGATTGATGTTGCCACCGATACCATTGAAACCGCAGAGGAAGTGGCTGACACCCTACGAAAAGCTCTTAAATTTGTCGATGCTGACAAGCTCTATCCTTGCACCAACTGCGGCATGACGCCTTTATCCCATCAAGTCGCAAGAGGCAAACTCAATGCTTTAAGTGCTGGCGCAGAGATCATCAGAAAAGAACTCTTGGCATTAAGATAAGACGCGATAAGTGCTGCTGTCTTTTTTACAGCAGCATGTTTTATAGCAGTATGAGTCTAGCTTTGTTGAAAGGGTATCGACGTCGGTATTAAAAAAACGGGATTGGCAAATTGATGCCAATCCCGTTTTCATTTCTAAGCTCATGCATTTAGTGCTTACATTTACATAGGCTTATGTATTGTCTTAGCACCTATTCACCAAGCTTTGGTGTACGTGGCGGTATCATGCGCCTTTCACCTGTTGACTCAAATGCACCTGCAAATTTAAGCAGGTTATTATCGTCATAGGCACGGCCCGCGAAGGTTAACCCCACTGGCATACCAATATCGGCCATCACGCCCATAGGCACAGTCACAGTTGGTACCCCTAAGTGACGAATCGCGAGGTTTCCGTTTGCGACCCAAACTCCGTTGCTCCAAGCGATATCGGCTGAAGCCGGATTCACATGGGCATCGGCAGGGCCGACATCTGCCACGGTTGGGAACAGCACGGCATCAAGTTTTAGCCCGTCCATCCAGTCTTCGAGATCTAGCTTACGGGTCTTCTCTAAGCCACGCAGACCATCGGGAATACTGTCGATCTGGTCATAGGATTTAAGACCACGCTTAGCCATGTTGACGTACTCTTCCATGCCTGCCGCTAAGTCACCTTCACGATTTGGCAAGGTGCCAAGATCATGGGGGAAAATCAAATGCCCAACAACATCAGCAAGTTTGTTGAGTTTAGGGTCATTGTTAGCACGCAGGAATTCATCGAATGCCCAACCCGAGAGTTCCCATAATTCATCATGGAGGAACTGAGGCGTGACTATGCCACGGTTAAACACGGTCGGCGCGCCTGGGCGGTCGCCTTCGCAATTGGAAACCAGCGGAAAATCGACTTCAATCACTTCGGCGCCAGCGGCTTCTAAGGCTTTACGTGCCGCTTCCCACAAATCGATAACCGATTGGCGGGTATGAATACGTTGACCCGTTGGGCCGCCGATACCTGGGTTTTCGCTCGTGCCAGCCAATTCATCTTTATTGATGTACATGCGCGGCACCCCAAAACGCTTACCTTTAAGCGTGTCGGCTTTAGCGGCAAGCGCCAGATAAGATGCTGGACGGACACTTGATGCTTTGGGAATTTCGACCCAAGTTTGTAGACGCCATAGGTCGCCACGGGTAATAGGATCGTCGGCCACAATCACATCCAGCACTTCGAGCATATCTGCCATAGTTCGGGTATAAGGCACCACTACATCCATGGTCGGCGTTAACGGCCAGTTACCGCGCACGGAAATCACGCCCCGTGACGGAGTGTAAGCACACAAACCGTTATTAGATGCCGGACCTCGACCGCTCGACCAAGTTTCTTCAGCAAGACCAAAAGCAGAGTAACTTGCTGCCGTGCCCGTGCCCGCCCCATTGGAAGAGCCCG
Source organism: Shewanella sp. SP2S2-4 (assembly GCF_031932025.1). Classification (NCBI taxonomy): domain Bacteria; kingdom Pseudomonadati; phylum Pseudomonadota; class Gammaproteobacteria; order Alteromonadales; family Shewanellaceae; genus Shewanella; species Shewanella sp. SP2S2-4. The sequence goes on along the minus strand of NZ_JAUOER010000029.1, from coordinate 23,244 downwards.
AAGCGAATGGTGCAGTAAGATACTCAGCATTGTATGGGCTTTCAGCGCGGCCATAGTGACCACGCTGCATGCCGCCATTTGCCATAGGTGGCATATTGGTTTTGCCTAAGCAAATGGCACCCGCGGCGCGCAGGCGCTCGACGGCAAAGGCATCGTATTGCGCCACTAAATCCTTAAAGGCTGGGCTGCCAGACGCCGCCGTCAGCCCCTTCACTAGGTAGCTGTCCTTAGCTGTATACGTAATACCCTCAAGTGGGCTTAAGGTTTCACCACGGGCGCGGCGCGCATCTGACGCCTCAGCTTCTTTGAGCGCATCGGGATTGGGCACCACTAACGCATTGAGCTTAGTCTGCGTAGCTGGGCCGTCATACGCCTCAACCCGTGCGAGATAAGACTTCACCAGCTCCACTGCTGTGGTGCGGCCGGATTCGAGTGCTGCACGCAGCTCGGCAATGGAAACTTCAGTCACTTCAAACATTTTACGCCCTCCCGCAGAAAGCCAATTGTGGTGCAATAACCGTGACATCAAGCGTCATACTGTTCTCCTTGGTGTACTTACTTTCCAGAAGGGATCTGCTGGGTAATACAGTGGATATTGCCGCCACCTAATAAAATCTCCCGTGCAGGCACACCCACAATCTTGTGCTCAGGGAAAATTTCCTGCAGTTTTTGCGCGGCGATATCGTCGGTGGCAGGGTCAAGCAGTGGGAATACGATACGCTTATTGGTGATTAAAAAGTTCACATAAGAACCCGCTAAGCGCTCGCCCGCAGTGCGCGGTACGCCAGTGCCTTCTGTTACGCCTTTTGATTCTTCTTCGGTGCAATACAGTGGACCTGGTTGTGGCAACAGGTGAATTTTTAACTTGCGACCTTGGGCGTCAACAGTGTTTTGCAACACGTCCAGCGCGGCTTTCGAGCGTGGATATTGTGGATCGGTTTCATCGTCGGTCCAGTGCAGGATCACTTCACCTGGGCGCGCGAAACAGCACATGTTATCGATATGGCCGTCGGTTTCGTCCATATAAACGCCCTCTTCCAACCAGATAAACTGCTTAACATTTAAATAGTCGCGCAGTAAGGCTTCGATCTGCTCTTTCGTCAGGTCTGGGTTACGGTTGGCGTTCAGTAAACATTCGGCCGTGGTTATACAGGTGCCTTCACCATCGACATGGATAGAGCCACCTTCGAGGATCAACGGCGCACTATAACGGGCAAAACCATGCTGCTTGAGCATTTGTGCGGCAACCTGTTCGTCCTTATCCCATGGGAAGTACAGACCACCGTTGTGACCACCCCAAGCGTTAAAGCCCCAATCAACGCCACGGCATTCACCCTCGGCATTAACGACTACAGTAGGTCCTGTATCGCGAGCCCAGCAGTCGTTGCTGTCGATTTCGACTAGAGTCACGTGTGAAGGCATCACTTTTTGAGCTTCTGCTAAAAAGGCCTGAGGTACACCCATATAAACGGGAGTTGCCCCACCAATGGCATCGGCCACCTTAGCAAAGGTCGCTTGAGCATAAGCACCTGCAGAGCGCCAGTTATCAGGACGATATGGCCAAATCATCCATACGGCTTGCTGCGCCGCCCATTCGGCGGGCATATAAAAACCATCTTGTGATGGCTTAGTCGTTAACTGCGTGGCATCCACATTCGCGTTTGTCATGAATTTTGTCTCCAGTAATGCTCAAATCTATAAGGGTGTACGCCCAATTTGGGGCGACAGAATAGAAATACACCTAACATAATCAAATAAATCGAATGACCGTATTCATTACGCTGCGCTCATCACGAGCATTTATTACATGCACTAATCACACGTATAGTTAGGCCGAAATTGTTAGGTCTTCACTCAGTGAGTTTTAGCTTCATTGAAATATTGCTGCGTATCTTATCATTTAAGATGGCTTGCGCTAAATACTTGTATGCAGGACATAGATGAGAATTTGCGGGGTAGATAAGTCGTCAGTTTATTGTTCATGGGGTGAATATCATCACCACATGGCGCAAATGCGCTTTTAGCCAAATGCGGACCTATTGAATAAAAAAACTTAGGTTCCGATCTCGGGATCAAAATAGCGCTTTTATGTGACCTCGCTTATCATCGCGTTATTATTGCCTTTTACTAACAAGCACTGCTGAGGCGTATTCTTTTTGTTCATCCTCAGCACTAGCCCGTTTAAGTATTTATCTTTTAAGGATATCAGCATGACTTCCCACACAGAGCCATTAACTTCATTTTCGACCTCGGGACTTTCTGTAACGGGCCTTTCTATTACAGATGTTGAGCCGCTACTTAAGATAATGGAAAAACTGCGCGATCCACAAACAGGTTGCCCGTGGGATAAAGCACAAACTTTTCAAACCATAGTGCCTTTTACCTTAGAGGAAGCCTATGAGGTCGCCGATACCATAGAGCGTTTAGCCTGGGATGAGTTACCCGATGAACTTGGGGATTTATTATTTCAAATCGTATTCTATTGTCAGCTCGGTAAAGAGCAGGGGCTGTTTGATTTTGCCACTGTGATAGAGAAAATCAGCGACAAGTTAACCCGCCGTCATCCCCATGTGTTTGGTGAGCAAAATCCGCAAATAGGCGATAGCGCCCAAGCGATGAAAGCCAATTGGGAGGCGATTAAAGCAACTGAGCGTGAACAAAAGGCGCAGCAAGTGGCAGGGGGAACCCAAACTGATACTGTGGTTTCTGCGTTAGACAATATTCCTCGTACCCAACCTGCGCTGTCGCGCTCAATCAAAATTCAGCAGAGGGTGGCGCGAGTCGGTTTCGATTGGGCTGAACTTGAGCCCGTGGTCGCTAAAATCCACGAAGAAATCGATGAAGTCTTGCATGAAGTGAATCAAACTGAGCAAGACCAAGCGAAAGTGCAGTCCGAAATGGGCGATTTACTATTTGCTGTGGTGAATCTAGCTCGTCATCTTAAGGTCGACCCAGAGCAAGCGTTGCGCCAAGCTAACCTTAAATTTGAACGCCGTTTTCGCGGCGTAGAACAGTTGGCGAGTGAGAGCGGTAAAAGCATGCAAGAGCACACATTAATGGAGCTTGATGCCTACTGGGACCAAGTAAAAGCGACGGAGAAGAGATAAACGGCAAATTATCCCGATTGGTGTTTGTCGAATCGCGCCGCCTTTGGTATACTACTGCCCCGTCCTAGTGCTTTCTTACAAGCACGTATTTTCAAACTCATTTTCTCAGGTTCAGCATGACTACAAGGTATATCTTCGTTACTGGTGGCGTTGTTTCATCACTAGGTAAAGGCATTGCAGCAGCATCATTAGCTGCAATTTTAGAGGCCCGCGGTCTCAATGTAACCATCATGAAACTGGACCCTTACATTAACGTTGATCCGGGTACCATGAGCCCAACCCAACATGGCGAAGTATTTGTTACTGAAGACGGTGCAGAAACAGATCTCGACTTGGGTCACTACGAGCGCTTCATCCGTACTAAGATGAATCGTCGTAACAACTTCACTACCGGTCGTATTTACGAAGAAGTATTACGTAAAGAACGTCGTGGCGATTATTTGGGCGCAACCATTCAGGTTATCCCACACATCACTAATGCGATTAAAGAAAAAGTATTAGCAGGTGGCGAAGGCCATGATGTGGCTATCGTCGAAATCGGCGGTACTGTGGGTGATATCGAATCCTTGCCGTTCCTAGAGTCTATCCGTCAGCTCGGCGTTGAGCTGGGTCGTGATCGTACTCTGTTCATGCATTTAACCTTAGTGCCTTTCTTAGGTGCTGCAGGCGAAGTGAAAACTAAGCCAACTCAACACTCAGTGAAAGAGCTGCGTTCTATCGGTATTGCACCAGATGTGCTGGTTTGCCGTGGTGACCGTGCGATTCCTGCTAATGAAAAAGCCAAAATCTCGCTGTTCTGTAACGTCGAAGAGCGTGCGGTTATTTCATTAAAAGATGTTGATAGTATTTATAAAATCCCAGCTTTGTTACGTTCGCAAGGTTTGGATGACTTAGTGGTTAAGCGTTTCGGTTTAGAATGCCGTGAAGCGGATCTGTCTGAGTGGGAAAATGTGATTTATCAAGAAGCTAATCCAAACGGCGAAGTCGTTATTGGTATGGTGGGTAAATACATTGAACTGCCAGATGCATATAAGTCAGTTAACGAAGCATTAAAACACGCTGGCCTTAAAAACCGCGTATCTGTGACCATCAAGTACATTGATTCACAAACCGTAGAAGCCAAAGGCGAAGAAGTCTTACAGGGCTTAGACGGTATCTTAGTACCAGGCGGTTTTGGCGAGCGTGGTGTTGAAGGTAAGATCTTGGCGGCAAAATTTGCCCGTGAAAACAATCTACCGTATTTCGGTATTTGTTTAGGTATGCAAGTTGCCCTGATTGAATTCGCGCGTAATGTTGCTGGCATGGCTGATGCACATTCAACAGAATTCAATAAAGAAACACCATTCCCAGTCGTGGGTTTGATCACTGAATGGATTGACGAAGAAGGTAATGTCGAGCAGCGCCATGAAGCGTCTGACTTAGGTGGCACTATGCGTTTAGGCGCTCAATTGTGTCATTTACTCGAGGGTTCGAAAGCGGCTCAAGCCTACAAAGGCAATAGCTGTGTAGAACGTCACCGTCACCGTTATGAAGTGAACAACAAATACAGAGAGCGTTTAGAACAAGCTGGCATGATCTTCAGCGGTTTGTCTTCTGATCGTAAGCTGGTGGAAATGATCGAATTAAAAGATCACCCATGGTTTGTTGCAGGTCAATTCCATCCTGAGTTCACCTCAACTCCGCGCGATGGTCACCCATTGTTCGAAGGGTTTATTGCTGCGGCAAGTGCGCATCAAAAACGTGATCTGAAGTAAGAATATTTGAGGCCAGACCCGCGACAGTGGGGCCGGCCTTTTGCTACACTCGTCGCTACTTGAAACATAAGAATTTAATACCTCTGGGTATAAACAGCATGCGTATCAGTTGCATCTGTATGGACGCAAACCGTAAATGGAATTTTGTTATTTTCTGCGGTATGTGACTTCCATTTATTCCCATAGGTATTGGTTTTTTCTTTTATCTTTAAACTTAAATCGAGGGTGTTATGGCTAAGATTATTAACGTGATTGGTCGCGAGATTATGGATTCTCGTGGTAACCCAACTGTTGAAGCCGAAGTGCATTTAGAAGGTGGTTTTGTGGGTATGGCTGCGGCGCCTTCTGGCGCATCTACCGGTAGCCGCGAAGCGTTAGAATTACGTGATGGCGATAAAAGCCGTTATTTAGGCAAAGGCGTATTAACGGCTGTTGCCAATGTAAACGATTTAATCCGCACTGCGTTATTAGGCAAAGATGCCACTGCACAAGCTGAGCTTGATCAAATCATGATCGACTTAGACGGCACAGAAAACAAAGACAAGTTAGGCGCAAACGCGATTCTGGCTGTGTCTTTAGCGGCTGCCAAAGCGGCTGCAGCATTTAAAGGTATTCCTTTATACGCGCACATCGCTGAATTGAACGGCACGCCAGGCCAATATTCTATGCCTGTGCCTATGATGAACATCTTAAACGGTGGCGAGCACGCGGATAACAACGTTGATATCCAAGAATTCATGGTGCAACCAGTTGGCGCGAAAACCTTCCGTGAAGCACTGCGCATGGGCGCTGAAATCTTCCATACGCTGAAAAAAGTATTGCACGACAAAGGTCTAAGCACTTCTGTAGGTGACGAAGGTGGTTTTGCACCTAACTTAGCCTCAAACGCTGATGCGTTAGCCATTATCAAAGAAGCGGTTGAACTGGCTGGCTACAAGTTAGGTACGGATGTGACCTTAGCGCTGGATTGCGCCGCATCTGAATTCTACAAAGACGGCAAATACGATTTAGCGGGCGAAGGCAAAGTATTCGACTCGAACGGTTTCTCTGATTTCTTAAAATCATTGGCTGACCAATATCCAATCGTGTCTATCGAAGACGGCTTAGACGAATCAGATTGGGATGGTTGGGCTTACCAAACACAAATCATGGGCGACAAGATCCAATTAGTGGGCGACGATTTATTCGTAACTAACACTAAAATCTTAACCCGTGGTATCGAAAACGGTATTGCTAACTCAATCCTTATCAAGTTTAACCAAATCGGTTCATTGACTGAGACTTTAGCGGCCATTCGCATGGCGAAAGAAGCGGGTTACACAGCAGTGATTTCACACCGTAGTGGTGAAACTGAAGATTCAACTATTGCTGACTTAGCAGTAGGTACTGCTGCTGGCCAAATCAAAACCGGTTCACTGTGTCGTTCTGACCGTGTTGCTAAATACAACCAATTGCTGCGCATCGAAGAGCAATTAGGTGAAAAAGCGCCATACCGTGGTTTGAAAGAGATCAAAGGTCAGGCGTAATTTAAACTTTGATGTAAAAAGGCCACCACTTGGTGGCCTTTTTTGTTGTACTATCTGCTGTATATTTTTTTAATCCAAGATACTGACGCTAATTCCTCCATGAAATTTTTTGTCATTGCACTCATAGTGCTACTCGGTTTGCTGCAATTTCGTCTTTGGTCGGGAGATAATAGTCTTCCTGAATATTTCGTCCTGCAAAAACAAATTGCCGCGCAGCAAGAAGGTAACGCCAAACTTAATGAGCGTAACCAAGTGCTGAAGGAAGAAATCATCGATTTGAAAAGTGGTACCGAAGCCATAGAAGAACGTGCGCGTAACGAACTTGGCATGGTCAAAGAAGGTGAAACCTTCTATCGCGTCGTGGGTGGTGATCGCTCAGTATCGAGTCCATCCCAGTAATATGGAGTTAGGATGTCAGAGCTAGGACATTTAGATCTTGGATTAAGCGAACAATCCAATCCAGGCAGTCAATCTGAGCCGGTAATGCAAACTGAATTGCAGCGCCAAGCTGAGCATATCACTCAAGCTGTGGTGGCCATCGTTCCCGCTGCGGGCATTGGCAGCCGCATGGGCGCCGACAGACCTAAACAATATCTTGAAGTGTGCGGCCAGAGTATTCTCGGCCATACTTTAGATAAGCTGTTGTCTCACCCGCACATTTTCCACGTCATCGTCGCCTTACATCCGAATGATACTATTTTCAATACCCTGCCACAGGCCGCGCATCCCAAATTGACCACAGTGTTAGGCGGCGGTGAGCGCGCAGATTCTGTGTTGGCGGCGCTGCAAATTGCGCCCGAACATAGTTGGGCCCTAGTGCACGATGCGGCAAGACCTTGTTTGACCGCGACGGATATCGACAAGTTACTCGCATCCAGAGTGCTATTTCCCCAAGGCGCAATTTTGGCCATGCCAGTGCGCGATACCATGAAGCGCGCCAATAAACAGGGCGAAATAAGTGCTACTGTGTGCCGCGATAATTTATGGCATGCATTGACGCCGCAGTTATTTCAGGCAGCGCAGCTAAAAAATTACCTCAATGCCGCTCTGGCGGCAGGCGCGGTCGTGACAGATGAGGCTTCGGCGATGGAATGGGCGGGCATTTCACCCGGACTCGTTTCGGGCCGTGCTGACAATATAAAAGTGACGCATCCCGATGATTTGGGACTAGCCGAACTGTTTTTAATGCGTGCCGCAAAATAGTCATAATCCAAGTAAAATAATACGTTAGGAATATTAAATGAAAATCCGTATCGGCCATGGTTTCGATGTGCATAAATTTGGTGCTGCACGACCCCTCATTCTTTGCGGCGTCGAAGTACCCTATGAAACTGGCCTAGTCGCTCATTCAGATGGTGATGTGGTACTGCATGCGATTTCCGATGCGATTCTCGGCGCATTGGCGCTGGGTGACATAGGTAAACATTTCCCCGACACAGATGCCGCCTATAAAGGTGCTGATAGCCGCGTATTGCTGCGTCATTGCTATGCTTTAGCGAGGGCGAAAGGCTTTGTGCTGGGTAATCTTGACGTCACTATCATAGCGCAAGCCCCTAAAATGGCGCCGCACATTGAGGCAATGCGCCAAATATTGGCCGCAGATTTAACCTCGGAACTTGACGACATTAACGTCAAAGCGACCACGACTGAACAGCTAGGATTTACCGGGCGTAAAGAAGGTATTGCGGTAGAAGCCGTGGTATTGATGACCCGTAAACACGATTAACTTAAGAGTAAAAAAGTCCCATGAGCGAATTACATTATCTGTATGGCAAGCCTTTAGGTACAGCAGATTTAAGAACCCAAAATAGCGATTTTATCGTGAAAGAGATTTTACCTTTTAGCCCAACGGGTGAAGGTGAACATCACATGCTGCATGTACGCAAAGAAGGGCTAAATACAGTACAAGTCGCTGAAATGATCGCTAAGTTCGCTAAGGTGCATCCAAAGGAAGTGACCTACGCTGGGCAAAAAGATAAAAATGCCATCACAGAACAATGGTTCGGTGTGCGTATTCCGGGCAAAGAAACGCCTACTTGGAAAGATCTCAATAGTGAGCGTTTGACTATATTGTCGAGCAGCCGTCACAGCAAAAAACTGCGAATTGGTGCTTTAGTCGGTAACCGTTTTATTCTTACCCTTAGAAATGTCACCCAAGTCGAAGACATTATCAGCCGCATCGAAAAGGTCGCTCAAGTGGGCGTGCCCAATTACTTTGGTGAGCAACGCTTTGGTCACGATGGTAAAAACTTAGTATTTGGTCGCCAAATGATGGCGGGTAAAAAAGTCAAAGACAGAAATAAGCGCAGCATGTACCTGTCTGCGGTGCGCTCAAATCTGTTTAACACTGTGGTGTCATACCGTTTGGCCAACCATGGCACTAAGCCGCTAGCAGGTGATTGTGTGATGTTGGCGGGCAGTAAAAGCTTCTTTGTTACGCCTGAATGGGATCTCATCGTGTTGAAACGTCTGATTGAAAAAGACATTCAACTGTCAGCACCTTTATGGGGCCGTGGCATGATGCTACCCCAAGGTGAAGCTGCAGCAGTGGAAACCTTGGCCATGAGTGAATTGGCCGACGATTGCTATGGCCTTGAACATGCGGGATTAGAACAAGAGCGTCGTCCGTTACTGCTTGAGCCCCAAGGTCTGAAATACGAACAAACCGCCGATGGTCTTGTGCTGGAGTTTGTGCTGCCTGCGGGTAGTTTTGCCACATCCTTGTTGAGAGAGTTAGTCAATTATCAAGATGTTAAAGAGCAGCAATGGCAAGCGACACTAGTGCAAGAGCCTGCGCCCGAGGTAACGAATACCCACGTCGCAGCAGAGACTAACCCTGAAGCTGCGCCTAACACTGAAGCAGAGTCATGATCCGCATTTTAGTGAGCAATGATGACGGGGTTAATGCGCCGGGGATCAAAGCCTTAACCGAGGCGTTGACCGAGATTGCGACTGTATTAACAGTAGGGCCTGATCGCAACTGCTCCGGCGCGAGCAATTCATTAACCTTGACTAATCCATTAAGAATTAATAGGTTAGATAACGGTTACATTTCAGTTCACGGTACACCGACCGATTGTGTGCATTTGGCTATCCGAGAATTGTACGATGGTGAACCCGATATGGTGGTGTCTGGCATCAATGCGGGCGCGAACATGGGCGATGATACCTTGTATTCAGGGACGGTTGCTGCCGCGATGGAAGGGCGCTTTTTAGGTTTTCCTGCGGTAGCGATTTCGCTCAATGGCCGTAAATTCGAACATTATCAATCGGCGGCGATTTATGCTCGGCGGATAGTTCAAGGTTTGTTGGCCCAGCCTCTGGCAAAGGATCAGATCTTAAATGTGAATGTGCCGGACTTGCCGCTTGAGCAAATTAAAGGCATTAAAGTGACCCGTCTCGGCGCTCGTCATAAGGCTGAAGGCATAGTACGAACCCAAGATCCCGCAGGACGCGAGATCTTCTGGCTCGGTCCACCAGGACAAGAGCAGGATGCCACTGAGGGCACTGATTTTCATGCTGTCGCCAATGGCTATGTGTCAATTACGCCTTTGACGGTTGATTTAACTGCCTACGGACAACTAACGGCATTGCAAAATTGGGTAGATAAAATATGACTCGAGTTGCCTTAACATCGGCGGTGAACTTAGCTAAAAAGCTTCATGATGCGGGGATCCGTAATCAAGCCGTGTTAAAGGCGATATCGCATACGCCGCGGGAAATGTTTCTCGATAATGCGCTAGCCCATAAAGCCTATGAAAATACCGCTTTACCGATTGGCCAAGGGCAAACTATCTCTCAGCCTTATATCGTCGCCCGTATGACCGAACTCTTACTGCATAAGATGCCCCAGCGCGTATTAGAAGTGGGTACAGGTTCGGGTTATCAGGCAGCCATTTTAGCGCAATTGGTGCCGCAGCTTTGTACTATCGAGCGAATAAAAGGCTTACAAATTCAAGCAAGACAGCGCTTAAAACGCTTAGATTTACATAATGTGTCGTTTAAATATGGCGATGGCTGGTTAGGTTGGGCGAATCGTAGTCCGTTCGATGCCATTATGGTGACCGCTGCCGCTTCAACCATACCTGAGGCCTTGTTGTCTCAGTTAGCCGAGGGCGGAGTCTTAGTCTTGCCAGTCGGCGAAGACACCCAACAATTGATGCGAATCACTCGTACAGGGGAACGTTTTAGTTCGGAAACAATTGAAACGGTTAAATTTGTCCCTTTGATCAATGGAGAGTTAGCTTAACCTTGTGTTGTGCTAGTGTCCTTACTGAATAGCTTGTCTTGCATCGAGGGCATTGTTTTTTCATCATAAACAGTAATACAGCCTCACCAAGGAGTTTTTATTGTTGAATGCGGGTTTAGTCTTAAACCTCTGCTTTATATTTCTGCTTGCAGGCTGCAGCTTTCAGGCCAGCCGACCCGCGCCCGTCGAAAACATTTCCCACAGCTACTCTAAAAACAACAAAGGCCACATTAAATCTAATTCATATAAAGTTAAGAAAGGTGACACGCTTTACTCTATTTCGTGGGGGGCTGGAAAGGATTTTTCTGAAATAGCTAAACTTAATCAATTAGATAACCCTTATACAATTTACCCCGGACAGATTTTATATTTAACGAATGCTAAGTCGAGCAGTCAGTCCAAATCTACGACTTTAGATGGAAAGAAAACGAGTTCCTCGGGTAATAATTCTAGTAAAACTGATAAAAAACAATCAGATAATCAAGTTTATCAAACAGGCGCTAAGTCAAGTAATGATCTGAAAAAAACACTTGATCAGAAAGCTAAGCCCGCGTACCTTGTAACAAGTTCCCAACAAAACGTTAACTCAATCATGGTTCCACCGACTTCGACACTACCAACCAGTGTGAGTCAGTGGGAGTGGCCAGTAAGAGGGAAGTTAATCGGGACTTACTCTGCCAATGAGCAGGGAAATAAAGGCATTAAGATCGCGGGAAATCGGGGAGATATCATCAAAGCTGCTGCAGATGGGCGGGTGGTATATGCAGGAAGTGCTCTTAGGGGTTACGGTAATTTAGTGATTATTAAACATAGTGACGATTACCTTAGTGCTTATGCTCATACGGACAAGATCTTAGTCAAAGAAAAGCAACATGTCCTCGCAGGGCAGACAGTTGCGAAAATGGGCAGTACAGGTGCCAATCGGGTAATGTTACATTTTGAAATTCGTTACCATGGACAGTCTGTAAACCCACTTACTTATTTACCCAAACAATGATTGCTTGGGGCCTTGTTGGCAAATGGAGGATAGGAAATTGCACTAATTCAGCAGTTTAATCAGGTTTGGGAGATTTAATCATGAGCCGCATAAAAAGCACTGCCGCAGAAGCACTAGTAGATTTTTCCGTAGAAACCGTTGACTTCGATCTTGAAAAAGAAGAAGTTGCATCCGACTTAGTTCAAGAGCTAGGAATAGAGCAACAGGTTCAAGATGACCTGCAAAAAAATCTTGATGCCACTCAACTTTACCTTGGTGAGATTGGTTTTTCCCCACTGCTTAGCGCAGAAGAAGAAGTTTACTTTTCCCGTAAAGCCTTAAAAGGCTGCGCAAAATCCCGCAATCGCATGATTGAAAGTAATTTACGTCTGGTCGTAAAGATTGCCCGTCGTTACAACAATCGTGGTTTAGCACTGCTTGATCTTATCGAAGAAGGCAACTTAGGTTTAATTCGTGCCGTTGAAAAGTTTGATCCAGAAAGAGGTTTCCGTTTTTCAACCTATGCGACTTGGTGGATTAGACAAACCATTGAGCGCGCTATTATGAATCAGACTCGTACGATTCGTTTGCCTATTCATGTTGTTAAAGAACTCAACGTTTACTTGCGTACCGCTCGCGAGTTAGCACAAAAACTCGATCACGAACCAACGGCCGAAGAAATTGCCGAAAAACTACAAGTGTCGAGTGCAGATGTCAGCCGTATGCTTAAGCTGAATGAGAAAATCACCTCTGTCGATACGCCTTTGGGGGGCGATAATGACAAGGCGTTGCTGGATATTTTAGCCGATGACGATAACGTTGGCCCTGACTATAAAGTGCAAGATGAAGATATTTCTAATTCAGTGGTCAAATGGCTCAATGAGTTAAACACTAAACAAAGAGAAGTGTTAGCCCGCCGTTTTGGTCTGTTAGGTTATGAACCTTCTACACTCGAAGATGTGGGTGCTGAAATTGGTTTGACCCGTGAACGTGTTCGTCAAATCCAAGTGGAAGCATTGAAACGTTTACGTGACTTATTAGGATCTCAAGGTTTATCTGTTGAAGCATTGTTTAGAAACTAATTATTTCGAAACTAATAAATGAGAAATTAAGATCAGTTGTTCGTTGATCTCTATGCCTAGCTCCTAGCTAAGGTCTAGTGATTTAGTCTAGTGCTTAGGTCTAGTCGATAAAAGTAAAACGCCCACTAGAGAGTGGGCGTTGTTGTTTCTAATCCTTTATTGCTTATCATATCGCTTAGCGAATATCACTCGCTCACAGAGTGTTAGCTCAGACGTTTCAGCTCATAGAGCAAATCAAGTGCTTGTTTTGGCGTTAAGTTATCGGGATTAATGCTACTTAACTTCGTTAGCGCTGGATTCTCAACCGGTTCAGGTAACGCGAGTAAGCTTTGAATAGGCGTCCTCGTTCCTTCAGCTTGATGATCGCGACTCTCCAATTGCTGCAACTTATGTTTAGCGGCTTTAATCACTTTGTTTGGTACGCCGGCAAGCGCCGCAACTTGTAAGCCGTAGCTTTTACTAGCGGCGCCTTCTTGCACTGCATGCATAAAGGCGATGGTATCGTCGTGTTCAATGGCATCGAGGTGCACATTGTAAACACCAGCCATTAATTCAGGTAACTGAGTTAGTTCAAAATAATGGGTGGCGAATAGGGTCATAGCGCCGACTTGCTGAGCTAAATACTCTGCTGCCGACCAAGCGAGCGATAAACCATCATAGGTGGATGTGCCGCGGCCGATTTCATCCATTAACACTAAGCTACTGGCGGTGGCGTTGTGCAGAATGTTGGCGGTTTCTGTCATTTCGACCATAAAAGTTGAACGGCCAGAGGCCAGATCGTCGGAGGCGCCAATACGGGTAAAGATGCGATCGATAGGGCCGATCAGTGCGCGATCTGCTGGCACAAAACAACCAATATGGGCCATCAGCGTGATCAAGGCGACTTGACGCATATAGGTCGATTTACCGCCCATGTTAGGTCCGGTGACAATCAACATACGTCTTTGATTATGCAAGGTCACGGGGTTAGCGATAAACGGTGTTTGACTCACGCGCTCCACCACGGGATGGCGACCTGCCTCTATCTGTACGCCGATATCTTGGCTCAGCTCTGGGCAAGTGTAGCCTAAGGTGTCGGCGCGTTCGGCAAAGTTACTCAACACATCAAGCTCTGCCGCAGCTCGAGCAAAAGCTTGTAATTCATGTAACTTTGGTAGAATAAGATCGAACAACTGTTCCCATAACTGCTTTTCGAGTGCCAGCGCTTTACCTTGGCTCGAGAGCACTTTTTCTTCGTACTCCTTAAGTTCGGGCGTGATATAACGCTCCATATTCTTAAGGGTTTGACGGCGTTGATAATTGAGCGGTACTTGTGAGGATTGCAGGCGGCTTACTTCGATGTAATAGCCGTGTACGCGGTTATAGCCGACTTTAAGTGTATTGATGCCAGTACGTTCTTTTTCTCTGGCTTCAAGTTGTACTAAGTAATCACTCGCTCCTTCGCTCAGACTGCGCCATTCATCTAGTTCGCTGTTGTAGCCTTCACGGATCACCCCGCCATCGCGGATAAGTATAGGTGGATTATCGACTATCGCGCGCTCAAGTAGGGCTTGCTCAGCGGGGAACTCGCCTAAGTGTTGACGCAATTGAGTCGTGTGCGGCGCGCTCAGTGTACTTAAACTCTGTTGTAATTCAGGCAATAAGCCCAGCGCTTGACGTAAACGTGCAAAGTCCCTTGGACGGGCAGTGCGCAGGGCTAACCTTGCCATGATACGTTCGATATCGCCAAGTGCCTTTAACTGCTCATGCAAACCTTCGTGGGCTGCGGTATCGAGGAGTTCAGTCACCGCCTGTTGGCGCGCCTTGATTTGCTTAGGATCTCGCAGAGGCTGATGGATCCAGCGTTGTAACATACGGCTGCCCATAGGCGTTGCCGTGTTATCCAATACTGCGGCTAAGGTATTATCGCGGCCACCGGCAAGGTTTTGAGTTAATTCTAAATTTCGGCGAGTTGCCGCATCGAGTACTATGCTATCGGTTTGATTGAAGCGGATAATGGCATTGATATGGGGCAGTGCCGTGCGCTGTGTGTCTTTGACATATTGCATCAAGCAACCCGCAGCCTGCAGTGATAAACGTGCATCTGCGATGCCAAAACCATGCAAGTCTTTCGTGCCAAACTGGGCCAGTAGTAACTTGATACTCGTATCGTAATCAAATTCCCACTCGGGGCGACGGCGTTTGCCTTTAAAACCGTTAAGTAGACCTAGTTCACCAAAATCTTCACTGTAGAGAATTTCAACGGGATTAGTGCGTTGCAATTCCGCTTCTAATGACTCTCGGGTGTCGAGCTCTGCAATCACAAAACGTCCGGATGAAATATCTAATGTGGCATAACCAAAACCGACTTTACCTTGATAAACCGCGGCTAACAGATTGTCTTGGCGTTCCTGCAGCAACGCTTCGTCGGTTAAGGTGCCTGGCGTGACAATTCGCACCACTTTACGTTCTACCGGTCCTTTAGATGTCGCGGGATCGCCAATCTGTTCGCAAATCGCAACTGATTGACCAATTTGAACTAATTTTGCAAGATAGCCTTCCACAGCATGGTAAGGAAGTCCCGCCATCGGAATAGGATCGCCACCACTTTTACCGCGCGCAGTGAGTGAAATGCCTAACAGCTCAGAAGCACGTTTAGCATCGTCATAAAACAACTCGTAGAAGTCACCCATGCGATAAAACAGCAACATATCGTGATGTTCTGCTTTCATCGTCAAGTACTGACGCATCATAGGAGTATGTTTTTCTAAATCATCGGTATCAATTACATTCATTAAATCGTTATCGTCCGTTGTGACTGCCTAAAGGCGATACAGTTTGTGTGGTTAAGGGTGATTAAGCGCTATGGAAGCGGAAGACTGCTGTACAATTTTCAGCTAAAAAGACCACGCAAAATTTGCTGCGCCAATCTTAGCAATAATTTACCGAAAATTGAGCCCTTGATGACGGATATTCGTCAAAGGGATGCAATATCGAATTTGATATTCGCTAAAACCTTAGCCATATTAAAAAATCCCATTAGCTAAAAATAATTCAGCCATAGGTCTTGATACTGTATGATTGTACAGTATACTAGTCAGCAGAATTAAGACAAAAAGCGCGGCTTTTTGAATTACCCGTTTGTAAATTGAATATTATTTTTGACAGCTTAAGGCTTGTCTTGATGAGGGAACTGGAATGAAGGTCGATCCAAATAAAGAGAAAGCACTTGCTGCGGTATTGATCCAAATTGAGAAACAATTTGGTAAAGGCTCCATCATGAAGCTGGGCGAAGATCGCTCTATGGATGTTGAGACCATTTCTACCGGTTCTCTGTCTCTGGACGTTGCTTTAGGTGCTGGCGGTTTGCCAATGGGTCGTATCGTTGAGATCTATGGTCCTGAATCATCAGGTAAAACGACACTGACTTTAGAAGTGATTGCCGCAGCGCAACGTGAAGGTAAAACCTGTGCCTTTATCGATGCAGAGCATGCACTCGACCCTATCTATGCTAAAAAATTGGGCGTAGATATTGATAACCTTCTGTGTTCACAACCAGATACCGGCGAGCAAGCGCTGGAGATTTGTGATGCATTAACTCGCTCAGGCGCTGTTGACGTTATCGTCGTTGACTCAGTGGCGGCATTAACGCCTAAAGCTGAAATCGAAGGTGAAATTGGTGATTCTCACATGGGCCTAGCGGCACGTATGATGAGCCAAGCTATGCGTAAACTTGCTGGTAACTTAAAGCAATCTAACACCTTACTTATCTTCATCAACCAAATCCGGATGAAGATTGGTGTGATGTTCGGTAACCCAGAAACGACAACCGGTGGTAACGCGCTGAAGTTCTATGCTTCTGTTCGTTTAGACATTCGTCGTACTGGTGCCATTAAAGACGGCGATGAAGTTGTCGGTAACGAAACTCGTGTTAAAGTGGTGAAGAACAAGGTTGCAGCACCGTTCAAGCAAGCCGAATTCCAAATCCTTTATGGCCAAGGTATTAACCGTACCGGTGAGTTAGTTGACTTAGGCGTAGCCCATAAGTTGATTGAAAAAGCGGGTGCTTGGTACAGCTATAAAGGCGATAAAATCGGTCAAGGCCGTGCTAATGCGGGTAAATATTTGACTGAAAACCCAGCCATTGCTGCTGAAATTGACAAGACATTACGTGAATTGCTTTTGAGCAATCCTAGTGCACTGGCTGCTAAAGATGATGCTAGCACGGAAGATAATGTTGATTTAGAAACAGGCGAAGTATTCTGAGTCAGTCAGCCCGTCAAATCGCGGTCGCGCTGTTAGCGCGCCGCGATTATTCCCGCCTACAAATCCGCGATAAATTGCTCGAAAAAGGTTTCGAACTGAATGATATCGAACCTGTGCTCGATGCATGTGAATCCTCCGGTTTTATCAATGATAATCGCTATGCTGAACTGTTGGTCCGTAGCCACATTAGTCGAGGTCACGGTGCCATCCGCATTCGCCAAGCGATAGCGCAAAAAGGCCTGTCTAAAGATTGCATTGAAGCGGCGATAACCAATAGTGATTGTGACTGGTTTGAGCTAGCAAAAGATAAAGCCACTAAAAAATATGGAATTCCCCGCGTAACAGAAGTGAAGGGCTCTACAGCCCGGGATCTCATCGCGAAGGAAAAGGCCAAACGAGTGCGGTTTTTAATGGGCCAAGGCTTTAGCTACGATCAAATCACTTATGCGTTAGATTCAGATCCCAATGATCTCGACGACGATTATTAATCGCCTCAACTCATCGATTGCGATGTAACCTTAAGACTGCAAAAGCTCCTTTAAATATCACTCAATAGGCTTGGTACAATTTCGTTTGATATCGAGTTAAATTCACTCGACACTGCCCTTAATCGCGTAAAATTCATATCGTCATCAATTACCCTTTACTTTGCCATTTTGCCTCTAGCCACTCTTACGTGGGCGATTCACACTAAAATATTAAATTCCTGATGTGTATATCACCAATCAAGGCTGGTCGTCCTTACTCAGTCTGCTTATAATGCTGGGCAAATAGAAATACGGCTAGCCTAAGGCGTAGCTGGTAATGCTTACCCAATTCAGGATGATTTCATGTATCAAACTACAGCAGAGCTTAGAAGCGCTTTCCTCGAATTTTTCCGCAGCAATGGTCATCAAGTTGTGGACAGTAGTTCATTAGTGCCAGGCAACGATCCCACACTTTTATTTACCAATGCAGGCATGAACCAGTTCAAGGACGTGTTTCTTGGCATGGACAAACGCAATTATACGCGTGCGACCACTGCTCAACGTTGTGTACGCGCCGGTGGTAAGCATAACGATTTAGATAACGTCGGTTATACAGCACGTCATCACACCTTTTTCGAAATGCTGGGTAACTTCAGTTTTGGTGATTATTTCAAAGAAGAAGCGATTCGCTTTGGCTGGACTTTCTTAACTGAAACTTTAAAGCTGCCGAAGGAACGTCTGTGCGTCACGATTTATCAAACAGATGATGAAGCCTTTGAAATCTGGAATAAAAAGATTGGTGTTGCTGCCGAGAACATTATCCGTATCGGCGACAACAAAGGTGCTGCTTATGCGTCAGATAACTTCTGGCAAATGGGTGATACCGGTCCTTGCGGCCCATGTTCTGAGATTTTCTATGACCATGGCGACCATATTTGGGGCGGCCGTCCTGGCAGTCCCGAAGAAGATGGCGACCGTTTCATCGAAATCTGGAACATAGTGTTCATGCAGTACAACCGTCAAGCATCGGGTGAAATGCTACCTTTGCCTAAGCCATCGGTTGATACTGGCATGGGGATTGAGCGTATTGCCGCGATTATGCAAGGCGTACATTCTAACTACGAAATCGATATCTTCCGTACGCTGATAGCCAAAGCGGCAGAAATCATCGGCGTAAGCGATTTAACCGAGAAGTCACTGCGCGTCATTGCCGACCATATCCGTTCATGTGCATTCCTTATTGCCGATGGTGTTATGCCGTCGAACGAAGGCCGCGGTTATGTGCTGCGCCGCATTATCCGCCGCGCAGTTCGCCATGGTAACAAGTTAGGCGCGACCGAAGCTTTCTTCTATAAGCTGGTTCCGTCTTTGATTGCGGTGATGGGCGATGCGGCCAAAGGGTTAGCTGAGACTCAAGCGATTGTTGAAAAAGCACTGAAAGCGGAAGAAGAGCAATTTGCCCGGACGCTTGAACGTGGTTTAGGCATTTTAGATACGGCCTTAAACGAGTTAAAAGGTAATACCTTAGACGGTGAAACTGTATTTAAGCTGTATGACACCTATGGCTTCCCAATGGATTTAACCGCTGACGTATGTCGTGAGCGCAACATCATTGTCGATGAGGCAGGTTTCGAAGTCGCCATGGCTGAACAACGTAGCCGCGCACAAGCTGCCGGTAACTTTGGTGCAGATTATAACGCGGCGCTGAAAATCGATGCTGAAACCGCATTCAGTGGTTACACCGAATTAGCGGGCCAAGCTAAGATCACTGCGATTTATCAAAACGGTGAGTCAGTGACGGCGATCAAAGCGGGTGACGAAGCGGTTGTCGTACTCGACGTAACACCTTTCTACGCAGAATCTGGCGGTCAAGTGGGTGATAAAGGCCAACTGGTTGCGAACGGTGTTGAGTTTACTGTTAATGACACACAAAAGTATGGTCAAGCAACGGGTCATCAAGGTGTTTTAACTACAGGTAACTTGAGTGTTGGCCAAGTTGTTGAAGCAAAAGTCGACAAAAAACTGCGTCATCGTACTCAGTTAAACCATTCTGTTACGCATTTACTGCATGCCGCACTGCGTCAAGTGCTCGGTACTCACGTCTCGCAAAAAGGTTCTTTGGTTGATCCTGAGCGTTTGCGTTTTGACTTCTCCCATTTCGAAGGTGTAAAAGCCGCGGAATTAAAAGAAGTTGAAGAATTAGTTAACACTCAAATTCGTCGTAACCATGAGCTGAAAACCGCTGAAATGGGTATAGATGAAGCCAAAGAGAAAGGCGCAATGGCGCTCTTTGGTGAGAAATATGACTCACAAGTGCGTGTTGTGACTATGGGCGATTTCTCTATCGAATTGTGTGGTGGTACCCATGTGGGCCGCACGGGCGATATCGGCTTATTCAAAATCACCTCTGAAGCGGGTATTGCTGCGGGTGTACGTCGTATCGAAGCCGTTACTGGTGCTGCTGCTATGGCCTATGTGGCGCAGCAACAAGCTGAACTGGAAGAAGCTGCAGCCTTATTGAAAGGCGATGCCAACTCAGTCGTTGCTAAGTTAAAAGCCCAGCTCGATAAGATGAAGCAACTCGAAAAAGAAATGGCGCAGTTGAAAGACAAGCTAGCTGCCGCAGCGAGTGCTGATTTAGTGGGTGATGCTATTGTGGTTAATGGCGTTAACGTACTGATCAAAAAGTTAGATGGCGTTGAGGCAAGCTCGTTACGCGGTCTACAAGATGAATTAAAACAAAAATTGAAATCGGCCATTATCGTTCTTGGCACTGCGCAGGAAGGGAAAGTTAACCTGATCGCCGGTGTGAGTAACGATCTGATCGGCAAAGTCAAAGCGGGTGAGCTAGTCGCTATGGTCGCTGCACAAGTGGGCGGTAAAGGCGGCGGTCGTCCTGATATGGCTCAAGCGGGCGGTAGCCAGCCAGAAAATCTGGATGCGGCATTGGCTCAAGTATTACCTTGGATTACTGAGCGTCTAGCTTAAGAGGTTGCTGTGCCCCAAAAACGAAAGCTTAGTGGTAGCAAGCTTTTTGTGAAAAAGTTCGGCGGCACTTCGGTGGGTTCTATTGAACGTATCGAAGCGGTCGCTGAGCAGATTACAAAGTCAGCTCACAATGGTGAGCAGCAAGTCTTAGTCTTATCTGCAATGGCGGGTGAGACTAATCGCCTATTTGCACTGGCAGCACAAATTAATCCGCGGGCCTCGGCGCGCGAATTAGACATGTTAGTGTCAACGGGTGAGCAAGTGAGCATTGCCTTGATGTCGATGGCGTTACAGCGTCGCGGTATTAAGGCGAAATCCCTTACGGGCGATCAGGTACAAATTCATACGAACAGTCAATTTGGCCGTGCCAGCATCGAGCGGGTGGATACTGAGTATTTGCAATCCTTATTAGCCGACGGTGTTGTGCCGATCGTTGCAGGGTTTCAAGGCATCGATCCTCAAGGCGAAGTCACAACCTTAGGACGCGGTGGTTCAGATACCACTGCTGTAGCCTTAGCGGCGGCGTTAGAAGCCGATGAATGCCAGATTTTTACCGATGTGGCAGGGGTATTCACCACAGATCCGAATATCGATAGCAGTGCCCGTCGTCTTGATGTGATTGGGTTTGATGTGATGCTCGAAATGGCAAAGTTAGGCGCTAAAGTATTGCATCCCGATTCAGTCGAATACGCCGAGCGTTTTCGTGTGCCATTGCGAGTCTTGTCGAGTTTTGAAGCTGGGCAGGGGACGTTAATCCAATTTGGCGATGAGTCTGAACTCACTATTGCCTCGTTAGTCCAAGGTATTGCTATTAATAAGGCGCTGGCAACGCTGACGATTGAAGGGCTGTTTACCACCAGTGAACGTTATCAAGCGCTGTTAGGCTGCTTAACGCGATTGGAAATCGATGTGGAATTTATTTCCCCATTGAGGATCCACGAGGATGATCCTTCGGGTCGAGTTAGTTTTATGCTCGCTGAAGCTAAGGTTGATACTCTGCTTAATGAGCTCGAAGGCTTAAGCGAAAGCCTTGCTCTCGGACCATTGATTATCGAACGGCAACGTGCAAAAGTATCTTTAGTTGGCAAAGGTTTACAGGCAAAAATGGGATTATTGACTAAGATGTTAGAAGTCTTGGGTAATGAAACTATTCATGCTAAGTTACTCACGACGTCAGAGAGTAAATTGTCAACCGTTATCGATGAAAGGGACTTACACAAGGCGGTTCGGGCGTTACATCACGCTTTCGAGCTAAATAAGGTGTAATTAAATAACCGTTTGAGTATTGAATACTATTAATTTGTACTAAGCTGACCTTATAATAAGCCCATCTACCGGATGAGTGCCGTGTGTAAGCTGAATTAAGAAATAAAGGAGCTATCGAATGCTGATTTTAACTCGTCGTGTTGGCGAAACACTGATGATTGGTGATGAAGTCACAGTTACAGTGCTAGGGGTAAAAGGCAATCAAGTGCGTATTGGTGTGAATGCACCAAAAGAGGTTTCTGTTCACCGTGAAGAAATCTACCAACGCATTCAATCTGAAAAATCAGGTACACCATCGGAAGGTGGTAACTTTTAGTACCTTGTCTTGGCAAGAGTATTACGGCAACAGAAGAGTCAGTTTTTTAACTGGCTTTTTTATTTTTTAGACCGAAAGATTGGCGCAAATCAATACATTGGCTTGATATAACAGCAATGTGATTAAAAACAGTTCAAATGGAATCTGTTTCGGAAAAAGGGTTTGACTTATTTTCGTCAAACAGTAATATGTGCGCCAAGAAAACGGAGAGGTGGCCGAGTGGCCGAAGGCGCTCCCCTGCTAAGGGAGTATGGGCTTTAACTCCCATCGAGGGTTCGAATCCCTCCTTCTCCGCCATTTCTTACCGATAGAAAACAGTGCGCGTGTAGCTCAGCTGGATAGAGTACCTGGCTACGAACCAGGCGGTCGGAGGTTCGACTCCTTCCACGCGCACCATTTTTTATTGAAAAAGTAAATTTAGATACAAGTCGCGCGTGTAGCTCAGCTGGATAGAGTACCTGGCTACGAACCAGGCGGTCGGAGGTTCGACTCCTTCCACGCGCACCATCTCTGCATTAGTTAATCTTTAACTCATCAGTTTTGAATTTAAGTTAGAAATTTTGTAGATAATTGCTTATAGCAAAATGTTAAAATGCGCGTGTAGCTCAGCTGGATAGAGTACCTGGCTACGAACCAGGCGGTCGGAGGTTCGACTCCTTCCACGCGCACCAATTTAGATTAATATGATTTCGGTCGTATTAATGTTTACCGTTTTAAATGCGCGTGTAGCTCAGCTGGATAGAGTACCTGGCTACGAACCAGGCGGTCGGAGGTTCGACTCCTTCCACGCGCACCAATTTAAATTAATATGATTTAGGTCGTATTAGTGTTTTACCGTTTAACATGCGCGTGTAGCTCAGCTGGATAGAGTACCTGGCTACGAACCAGGCGGTCGGAGGTTCGACTCCTTCCACGCGCACCAATATAGTTAACGAGATTCGTCTTGTTGATTTAAAGCGTTAAACGCGGAGAGGTGGCCGAGTGGCCGAAGGCGCTCCCCTGCTAAGGGAGTATGGGCTTTAACTCCCATCGAGGGTTCGAATCCCTCCTTCTCCGCCATTCTATTCTCTTAGTCGAGGGGAATAGAATAAATTTGCGAGATAAAAGTGCTTATCCTAGACTCAATCATGATTGGATCTGTTAGAAGTACAAAAACGAGTTTGCGCGTGTAGCTCAGCTGGATAGAGTACCTGGCTACGAACCAGGCGGTCGGAGGTTCGACTCCTTCCACGCGCACCATATAGATAAGCCCTGCAAGCAATTGCAGG
>NZ_JAUOER010000028.1:0-73839 GCF_031932025.1 Shewanella sp. SP2S2-4 | reverse complement strand
TGCTTCCGTCTTACGACTTCAGCGGCTCAATGAATTCTGATTTTTTGTTTCTCGCACTCTTTATAAAAGAAGTGTCGAAACAAACTGTACATATTGCTATGAACACTCATTGTTACATTGATTTAAATTTTTGACTGCCAACCCTAAGGTTAAGCAGTTTCGATTAACTCAACACCTGTGAGTGTCCACACAGATTTCTTGTTTTATCTTGTTAAAGAGCAACTCAATATCCGTAAGAGGACTTGAGTACCACACTGAGCGCCGAACGCTTCCAGTTGGCTAGGGCTGCGTATTCTACGCATTTCCCGTTCTGCGTCAAGGAGTTTTTGCAAACTTTCTCAACACTCATCAATCAGTAAACTCATCGATGAACTGTCACATCAGGCTGCTTAACGCTGTCTGCCGTGTCAGTGGATGCGCATTATAGGGAGATTGAGAAAGTCCGCAAGGGCTTTTTGTAGGAAAATAACGATTAAAGGTTTAGACGTTTACTTATCAAGCGATACGTATAAAAAAGGGGCTAAAAAGCCCCTTTATCTCGATTAAGTCTGGCAATCTTTATGAGTCTCACTCAATTAGATCATCATAAATACTGTTATCTATGGACTAAAGAAGCGAGATTCTTGCTCAACTTCGACTTCTTCACCGTCGATATGAGTTTTCACTTTTATCTCGATGTTAGTAACTGAACGAGAAAGCTCAACCGGATCAACCCCAACGCTAATGGGTAACGTTAATACTTCACCACCCGCAATAGTGACCGAAGTTGGACCGTACCATTTATAGTGGTCCAATCCTTCGACACTCATAGTGTATTCGTGGGATTGCTCAGTCTTATTAAGAATCTTCAAGGTGAAGGTGTTTTCAATCAAACCTTGGTTGTTCTCTCTATAGAGCTGGTTACGATCACGAATGATGTCCATACGCACAGGTGCTATGGTCGCACTGGAGTATATAAAGACTAATATCATCGCCATCAATACCACACCATAACCGACAAGCTTAGGTCGCAGCACTTTTTGCTTTATACCTTCTAACTTGTTCTCAGTGGTATAGCTGATAAGTCCTTTCTCGTAACCCATACGATCCATGGTTTGGTCGCAGGCATCGATACAAGCGCCGCAGTTAATGCACTCATATTGCAGACCGTTACGAATATCGATACCGGTAGGACATACCTGCACACATAAGTCACAGTCGATACAGTCGCCAAGGCCTAGCTCTTTAGGGTCATCTTTACGCGAACGCGGACCACGAGTCTCACCACGTTTAGTATCGTAACCTACGATAAAGGTATTCTTATCGAACATGGCCGCTTGGAAACGAGCATAAGGGCACATGTGGATACACATGATTTCACGCATCCAACCCGCATTGCCGTATGTGGCAAGTGTAAAGAACACGACCCAGAAGTAGATACCGCCAGAAGCACTAAGCGTAAAGACGTCGACATAGACTTCACGGCTCGGCACGAAATAGGACACAAAGGTCATCGCCGTCATCAGTGAGAGCAATAGCCAAGCCGTATGTTTTGCCGTTTTACGCCAGAGTTTGTCAAAGCTCCATGGCATTTGATCTAACTTAATGCGTTTATTGCGCGCACCTTCAAGTTTTTCCTCGAACCAGATGAACATAAAGGTCCATACTGTTTGGGGGCAAGTGTATCCACACCAAACACGGCCAAGATAGGTGGTCACAAAAAACAGCGCAAAGGCAGCGATCATAAACAACGCTGCGAGCAAGGTGAGATCCTGCGGCCAAATCGTTAAACCGAAGACGTGAAACTTTTGTTCGCCTAAGTTAAACCATACAGCTTGACGGTCGCCCCAAGGGATCCAAGGTAAAAGCAGGAAAAATAACATGGCAATCCAGCCCATGCGGCGACGTAAGCTACTCCACAAACCGTCGATTGCTCGGACATAAATCCGATTACGAGGGTTAAAGCGATCCGCTTTACTCGCATCTGGCTGGTGAATCTTAATTCGATTGGTTTTCGAATAGTCCTTGTTGTTAGATTCTGAGTTCATCGTTACAGCCTTTTACTGCTTTAATATTGGACGAAAACTAGCTTATTATACCCATATTCTTAATGGTTATTCACTTATGTTGGACTAAAAGATGAAAGGTTGGCTCATATTGGCGCTACTCGCGGGTGCTTTGTATTACTTATACACAGAAACAGATAAATTAGATGCTCCTATTGCAAAGACTGAGGCTATGGTCAAAAAAATAGAGAATAAAGTTGACTCTATGACGGGAACAAAGATCATAAAAATTGACCATCAATTGGCTAAGGTAAGAACCGACATCGTTGAGCGTTTATCAACATTAGAACTCGAAGCCTTTAATCAGATACCCATGACACCCGAGTCTATTGCCGACTTTAAAGCTAATTATTGCGGCACTAGGGCGCCTGAACATCCAGTGTTCAGTAAAGATAATCAGCTTTATCTCTGTGATCACCTCTAACCATCGCGGACTCATAGGCAAACGGGATTTTGCTATATAGCGCTAAGCTTTAGGCTTTGGTGATTGACCTTATATATGATTCCGCCTAGCCTTTGAGGCATTACAGCACAAAGGCCTATAAATCATGACCCAACAAGTATCAGACATTTTTGATCCCACCTTATGGGATGAAGTCAGTGGATTTCAATTTGACGACATCACCTACCACAGAGCCAAAGCCCACGGCACAGTTCGCATTGCCATTAACCGCCCTGAGTGCCGCAACGCCTTCCGACCTAAAACCGTTGATGAGTTATTTATCGCACTCGATCATGCGCGCCAATGGTCTGATGTAGGTTGTGTACTGCTTACGGGTAACGGTCCTTCGGCAAAAGATGGTGGCTGGGCGTTCTGTTCGGGTGGCGATCAGCGTATTCGCGGCAAAGATGGCTATAAATATGAAGGCGCCGAAGAAGGCAAAGCCGATCAAGCCAGAATGGGCCGCTTACATATATTAGAAGTGCAACGCTTGATCCGCTTTATGCCTAAAGTGGTCATCGCCGTTGTGCCGGGTTGGGCGGTAGGTGGCGGCCATAGCTTACACGTAGTATGCGACTTAACCTTAGCCTCGAAAGAACACGCGATATTTAAGCAGACTGATCCCGACGTAGCGAGCTTCGACTCAGGTTATGGCAGTGCGTATCTTGCCAAGATGATAGGTCAAAAACGTGCCCGTGAAATCTTCTTCTGTGGTTTTAACTACAGCGCCGATGAAGCCTTCGACATGGGGATGGTCAATAAATCCGTTCCCCATGCAGAGCTAGAAACCGAGGCATTAATGTGGGCCAAAGAGATTAACTCTAAGTCGCCTACAGCGATGCGTATGCTGAAATACGGTTTTAACATGACAGACGATGGTATGGTCGGTCAGCAATTATTCGCCGGTGAAGCGACGCGTTTAGCCTATGCGAGTGCCGAAGCGCAGGAAGGGCGCGATGCCTTCCTAGAGAAACGTGATCAAGATTTCTCCGCCTTCCCTTGGCATTACTAGTTTATTAGCAGCGCTTTAATTTACTGCTAGCAACCCAAAGCCCTCCAGAGTGAGGGCTTTATGTTTTTTACAACGGATAAATAGATTAAACCGTTTAAACTAATCTGAAAACACGGCTTTTAATTTTAATGAGAATTGTTATCATCTAAGTATTCCAGCTGGGAGCCTATTTAGAGGACAAGATCATGACTAAGACACTTACTTTTGCCGTACTCCATTTTAGCGTCGCTTTTACCGTAACCTATTTATTAACCGGCAGCGTGATCGTCGGCGGCGCAGTGGCCTTAGTTGAACCCGCGATTAACACAGTGGTGTTTTACTTCCACGACAAAGTATGGAAACGCATTGAGGCAAAAAAGCAGCACGAGCTAGATGCCATTCCAGCATAGAAAGCTAAGCCACCAGCATTTGCTATTGCTGTAAGTTAAGCGTCGTTTTGTCATGAATCTAAATGAAAAAACCGCCAATAAAGGCGGTTTTTATTTAAATGCTTATATTTATTCTACTGTTACAGATTTTGCTAGGTTGCGTGGTTGATCCACGTCGGTACCTTTGATCAACGCAACATGGTACGACAATAGCTGTAGCGGAATAGTGTAAATCAGCGGCGCCATAAAGATATCGCAGTGTGGCACTGGTATCACTTTCATCGTGTCATCCGACTCGAACTCGGCATCCACATCGGCAAACACGTACATGAGTCCACCACGTGCACGCACTTCTTCGACGTTCGATTTCAGTTTTTCGAGCAATTCATTGTTTGGCGCAACGACAATCACAGGCATATCGGCATCGATAAGCGCTAATGGGCCGTGTTTTAATTCGCCAGAGGCATACGCTTCAGCATGAATGTAAGAAATCTCTTTCAGCTTTAACGCGCCTTCCATCGCAATCGGGTATTGATCGCCACGGCCAAGGAATAAAGCATGGTGTTTATCGGCAAAATCTTCAGCCAATTCAGCAATCGCAGCATCTAGCCCTAAAGCTTGTTCCACTTTAGCTGGCATAGATTGTAGGCTTTGAGTGATTTGGGCCTGCATTTGATCAGACATACCATTGTGGCGACCGATCACCGCAGTCAACATTAATAAACCAGCAAGCTGTACAGTGAAGGCTTTAGTGGATGCCACGCCAATCTCTGCGCCGGCTTTCATCATGTAAGCCATGTCAGATTCGCGAACCAGTGACGAACCTGGCGCATTACAAATCGTCAATGTGGCTTTGTAACCCATTTCTTTCGCTAAGCGCATGGCCGCTAAAGTATCTGCAGTTTCACCAGATTGTGAAATCGTCACCAATAGGCTATTTGGGAATAAGTGCGACTTACGATAACGGAATTCAGAGGCAATTTCGACGTTACACGATACGCCAGCCCAATCTTCTAACCAGTAACGCGCCGCCATGCCCGCATGGTAACTAGTACCACAGGCGATGATTTGCACATGTTTGATATCTTTTAAAAACTCAGCAGCGTTGTCACCAAAAGCCGTGTCTAGCACTTGCTTATTAGCAATACGACCTTCAATTGTGCGCGTCAGTGCCAATGGCTGCTCGTAAATCTCTTTAAGCATGTAGTGGCGATATTCGCCCTTATCACCAGCATCGTGAGTAATTTCAGATTCTTTGACTTCACGCTCAACGGCATTACCGTTTAAGTCGAAAATACTCACGCTGCGACGGGTTACTTCGGCCACATCACCTTCTTCTAAGAAG
Organism: Shewanella sp. SP2S2-4; assembly: GCF_031932025.1. Classification (NCBI taxonomy): domain Bacteria; kingdom Pseudomonadati; phylum Pseudomonadota; class Gammaproteobacteria; order Alteromonadales; family Shewanellaceae; genus Shewanella; species Shewanella sp. SP2S2-4. The sequence continues at coordinate 68,627 of NZ_JAUOER010000028.1, read as the reverse complement.
GCGAATGAACGAGTCACAGGTAAGAGTGCCAGCTGATCTGATGCGACAAAGTTTTCACCTAGACCAAAACCAATCACTAAAGGACTACCAGATCGAGCAACAACCAAGCGCTCGCTATCGCGGCGGTCGATAACAACAGTGCCATAGGCGCCTTCGAGTTGTTTAACTGTGGCTTGCACGGCAGAAAGCAAAGTGCTGTTAGTTTTCAGCTCATGGTGTACTAAGTGACAAATCACTTCGGTATCGGTATCTGAGCTAAATTTATAGCCTAAACCTTTTAGCATCTCGCGCAGTTTATTGTGGTTTTCAATAATGCCGTTGTGCACCACCGCGATATCACCTTCCGATAAATGCGGGTGAGCATTACGCTCACTCGGTTCACCGTGGGTCGCCCAGCGAGTGTGTGCGATACCGGTTCCGCCCGCTAATGGGTCAGTTTCAAGCGCTGCTGAAAGCTCTTGTACTTTGCCAACGCGGCGCGTGCGATTGAGTTCACCATTGTGAATAACGGCAACGCCTGCGGAGTCATATCCGCGATATTCTAAGCGGCGTAAGCCTTCTACTAGAATTTCAGCCACATCCCTTTGCGCCACGGCGCCTACGATTCCACACATAGTCTTTACCTATAAATTAAAAATGAAGTTGTTAAGTTATTTTTTACTCACTCATGAGCGTAGGGCGCTAGCATGACTCGCACGCCCTGATCTGAAATTTGTTTTAGCGCACTCTTGTCGATACGATCATCGGTGACCAACACACTGACTTTGGTCCACGGCAACTCTAAGTTAGGGATCCGCTTGCCTATTTTGTCTGAATCCACCATAACGATCACTTCACGGGACACTTCGGCCATGACTTTGCTTAGGCCAGTTAACTCGTTAAAGGTGGTAGTGCCGCGTTCAAGATCGATACCATCGGCACCGATAAATAGTTGATCGAAGTTATATGAGCGCAACACTTGCTCGGCGACTTGACCTTGAAAGGATTCAGAATGCGGGTCCCAAGTTCCACCGGTCATCAATAAGGTTGGCTCGATTTCAAGTTCATGGATGGCATTAGCAAGGTGCAGCGCATTGGTCATGACCACCAGCCCGCGCTTATCGTTTAGCTGTTCAATCAAGCCAGAAGTCGTAGTGCCGCTATCGATAATAATGCGATTGTGATCTTTAATCAGCTGCGCGGCGGTTTTCGCAATAGACAGCTTATTAGGCGCGATTTTGGCAGAAAACTGTTGGGTCACTTCGTCAGGAATAGCTACGGCACCACCGTAACGGCGCAGTAGCAGGCCCGTTTTCTCAAGCGCTGCCAGATCTTTGCGAATCGTCACTTCTGAGGTTTCAAAACGTAACGACAGTTCATCAACACTCACTTCACCCTGTTCGTTCAATATGGTGATTATGCTGTGGCGACGCTGCTGTGTGTTTCGTTTGTTCATAAAACCTTTCAGGTAAGTTTCGATTCGAAAGATGCATTATAGTGAAACGAAACTTTTTTGCTAGTATTCGAAACACTGTTTCGCATGTTCCGGCGTATTTTTTATCGTTCTGTAATAGTGAACTTAAACATCAGCCAATAAAAAAGCAGCTTGCCCTTTAAGGACAAGCTGCTTTAAATGAATTTAAAACCTAATAAATTTAAAACTTAGCTTCGACAGCAACACTAAAGTTACGGCCTTGGCCGATAGTGACCATATTGTACTGACCACCATCAATATAATCAGTATCAAATAGATTTCTAACGTTGGCACGAAGGCTCACATCTTTACCCATGATATCCATAGTGTAGGCTGCACCTATATCGAAACGCACATAGCCGTCTTTAGTAATGCTGTTATCTTTATCGGCGAAGCGCTCACCCACATAAATAGCACCAAAGTTCATCGCAAAATTGTCAGTCACTTCGTAACGGGTCCAGATATTAGCCGACCACTCAGGCGCATCGACGGGAGTTTTACCATCTAAGATTTTCCCATCGATCTTGCCAGCACCCGTTTTATATTCGGCATCTAAATACATCATAGAAGAAGTCACAAACCAGCTATCGCCTAACTGACCTTGGGCACCAACTTCAAAGCCACGGTGCTTCTGTTCGCCACCTTGAGTGGTGATATCAGTAAAATCACCTATTGGTGAGGATAACTTTTCTGAAATAGTGATGTTCTCAAGTGTAATATCGAACACTGCAGCGGTTAATAACAGACTATCGTCAAACAATTCCCACTTAGTGCCCACTTCATATTGAATACCGTATTCTGGCTTTAAATTAAGCTTATTATTTACATCATACTCGTTATTCACAGTACCTTTTGGCGTGAAGCTCTTTGAATAATTAACGTAAACGCTGCCATTAGTCATAGGCGAGTAAATCACCCCAAATTTAGGCGATACGGCATAGCTGTTTTCACCTTCACCGTCTTTCTTCTGTTCGTCGTAACGTACGCCAGCGAGCAACTTCCATTGTTCGTTAAGCGTCATTAAATCCTGCAGGTAGAAACCGTAATACTTATAGGTACTCGCATTGCCTTTGGGTTTTGTGTGGTAATCGAGAGCAGGTTGAATAACTTGCTGCCCAGGAATAACCGTTTGAGCTGCCCCACGGTGAATTTGTTGCTGATAGAAATAATCGAGATAGTTAGCCCCAATCAGCAGTTGATGCTGCATTCCCGCCAATGCAAATTCACCGGTGAAATCGGCATAAGCGGTTTTATGCTGCCAATCGTCGTAACGATCGAATGGCTTGATGCTATAGCCTTTGGTGAATGGGTCTTCTGTATATTGCGGCGCAGAATCAAAACGTTGGCGATTAAACTGCTGATCGTTATAACCCGCTTTGACTTTCCAGTTGTCACTCATATGCCAAGTCAGATCGGCACCTAAGTTTGACACTGTATTGTCAGTAAAGGCCCAAGGCGCATCCCAAACGGTTTTACGTTCGCCAATGACATTACCTTGTTTATCTAACCACCCACCCGCATCGATACCTGCTTTATCTTGGGTATGGTCGTATTTAACCGACAGTAACAAATCGTCACTTAGGTCAAATTCCATATTGAGATAACCTAACCAGCGATCGCGCTCTTGGTTCTCATCATTGGCGGAATACTCACGCCAGTATTTTGTGTCTTGCTTCACTAACACACCGCGGTAACGAATACTTTGTGCTTCGTTTAAACTGCCACCCGCATCGAGCTGTGCACGGGTAGAACCGTAGCCATCGGTATCAATACCTAAGTTAAGCATTGAATCATAGGTTGGTTTCTTAGTGACCATATTCACTAAACCACCAGGGCCAGATTGACCATACAACATGCTCGAAGGGCCTTTTAACACTTCGACTTGCTGCAGGGTTTCGATGGGTTGTACGTAATGGGACCATTGCTGATGGCCATTGATGAGATAACCATTACCAGAATCTAACTCGAAGCCACGGATGCTAAAGACTTGGCGGTTCCAGCGTGTCGTTCCTGCCGTCACGCTCGAATCGTTAACTAACACTTCAGCGAGGTTAGTAGCTAGCTGTTCGTCCGTGACAAAATCTGGGATTACATTAACAGACTGTGGGGTATCCATTAAGTCGATATCACCGCGCATGGCGCCTGATGCTGTACCCACTTTATAATCGTTAAAAGTGCGGCCTGTGACATTAATGCGCTCGATATTTGCGTCGCTAGCCACCTCTGCCAACACAGGCATAGCCATTAATGCCGAACCTACGGCCAAACCTAAAACTGAATATTTAAATACCATTGCCAACACCTCAATTAGACCTTTTAGACCTTTCGTCTTAGAATTGCAGGCAATATAAATGAGAAGTGTTTTTATTTAATCTTCTTTACACGAATTTACAATTAGCTGTGATATAGATCTAAATCTGTTTAAAACCAATAAATTGCAATTACCACAACAGGATTAACTCAACCTTAATTGCGTGACTTTTATTGTTTCCATCTGAATTAAACGAATCGAATTTCCAACCATCTGACTAAATATAAAAGCGGCACATGGCCGCTTTATAGATACTCAGTTGAGTTAAATAAACTTACTTTTTAATTTTGACTGGACGTTGCCAACCCGTCAGGTGCTTTTGTTTAACACGGGTAATGACTAACTCATTTTCACCCACATCGCGGGTAATGGTTGAGCCAGCGCCTAAGGTTGCGCCTTTACCAATAGTGACAGGTGCCACCAGCTGAGTGTCTGAGCCAACAAAAACATTATCTTCGATAACGGTAAGATGCTTATTCGCGCCATCATAATTACAAGTAATAGTGCCAGCGCCGATATTAACGCCATCACCTATAACGGCATCGCCTAAATAGGCTAAGTGTCCAGCCTTAGAACCCACGCCGATAACCGCTTTTTTCACTTCAACAAAGTTACCTATGTGCGCATCTTGCTTAAGCTCTGCGCCGGGACGCAAACGGGCAAATGGACCAGCACTGGCAGCAACGCCAAGCTTAGCACCTTCGATAATAGAGTAAGGTTTGATCTCAGCGTTATCGGCAATCTCACAATCAATTAAAATCGCACCTGCACCAATAGTGACATTATTACCTAAGGTCACTTTGCCTTCGAATATCACGTTGATATCGATCATCACATCCATACCGACAGTGACGTCACCACGGATATCGATACGGCTTGGGTCGCGCAGGTTCGCTCCCGCCAACATCAGTTTTTCGGCTTCACGGGCTTGGTAAGCGCGTTCAAGTTGCGCCAGTTGCACGCGGTTATTAGCGCCTTCCACTTCAATCGCAGATTGTGGTTGGGCAGTATCAATAGCAACACCATCAGCGTGCGCCATGGCAATAATATCCGTTAGATAATATTCTCCTTGGGCATTGTTGTTGGATAAACGGCTCAACCAAGCTTTAAGTTGTTTACCTGGAACGGCCATGATGCCGGTATTGATTTCGTTGATCAGTAGCTGCTCTGCTGTAGCATCTTTCTGCTCAATAATACCAACGACTTTCCCTTGTTCTTGACCTTCACAAGGAGTACGGACGATACGACCATAACCCATAGGATTGGCTAAATTAACAGTTAAGATGGCCACGCCATTTTCAGGACGGGCAGCGAGTAAGGCTTCAAGGGTTGATTGTTGAATAAGCGGCACATCGCCATAAAGAATGAGCACAGTATCATTGTCAGCAATATGCGGGCTCGCTTGCGCAACCGCATGACCCGTGCCTAATTGCTCAGCTTGCAATACCCAGTTGAGTTGTTGCTCCCCTAAGCTGGCTTGTAGCTTGTCAGCACCATAACCGTAGACTAACTGAATCGCGTCACTACCCACTTTATGGGCGGTATCGATGACATGTTGCACCATGCTCTTGTGGGCGATGGGATGTAATACCTTAGGAAGATCAGAACGCATCCGTGTTCCCTTGCCAGCCGCTAAGATCACTACATTTAATGCCATTGCTATATCCTTGAACAAATACCCAAGAGGGTGAAAAAATTACGGTCGATTTTGTGGCGCAATTTTAACGGAAAGCACATCGAAAAGCGAAGCGGATAGTGAGAAGAAGAAATCAAATACACACGACAGCAAACGTTTATCCAAATTTCAGTCACAAAAAAGGCGACCTTATGGTCGCCTTTTTTCACAAACAATAACCTTATCTGGCAATGTTTTTCTTGATGGTTTCAACAACACGTAATTGAGCCATAGCCTTAGCTAGTTCAACCATAGCCGCGTCATAATTGAAGTCAGCACCTGCATTTGCCATATGGGCTTCTGCACGACGCTTAGCTTCTAATGCCGCTTGCTCATCAATATCTTTGGCACGCATAACCACATCAGCCAATACGGAAACAGTAGAAGGTTGAACTTCCAGAATACCACCTGAAAGGTAAAACACTTCTTCACTGCCGTCTTGCTTGACGATGCGCGCCATGCCAGGTTTGATATAACTCAGCAAAGGAGCATGGCCATGCATTATGCCCAACTCACCTTCTGAACCAGTCACTTGCAGCGAAGCTACACGACCAGAGAAGATTTTGCTCTCTGCACTTACTATATCAAGATGTACTGTCATGGCTGCCATCCCGTTCTCCTTAAGAAACTAAGTATTGCTACTTAGTTATTTCTTTTTGTTCGCTTTCTCGATGACTTCATCGATTGAGCCAACCATGTAGAACGCTTGTTCTGGCAGGTGATCAAACTCACCGTTCAAAATACCCTTAAAGCCACGGATAGTGTCTTTCAGAGAAACGTACTTACCAGGAGATCCAGTAAAGACTTCTGCTACGAAGAAAGGCTGAGACAAGAAACGCTCAATCTTACGAGCACGGAATACAGTTGTTTTGTCTTCATCAGACAATTCATCCATACCCAGAATCGCAATAATATCTTTCAGCTCTTTGTAACGTTGCAGTACAGTTTGCACGCCGTTAGCAACATCATAATGTTCTTGGCCAACAACCAATGGATCTAATTGACGTGAAGTCGAATCCAATGGGTCAACCGCTGGGTAAATACCCAGAGAAGCAATTTGACGTGACAGTACAACAGTCGCATCTAAGTGAGCGAAGGTTGTTGCTGGTGACGGATCGGTCAAGTCATCCGCAGGTACGTATACCGCTTGTACAGAGGTAATAGAACCGGTCTTAGTTGAAGTGATACGTTCTTGCAGAACGCCCATCTCTTCAGCCAATGTTGGTTGATAACCTACCGCAGAAGGCATACGACCTAACAGTGCAGATACTTCAGTACCGGCCAAGGTATAACGGTAGATGTTGTCAACGAACAACAGTACGTCACGACCTTCGTCACGGAACTTCTCTGCCATAGTCAGACCAGACAGTGCAACGCGCAAACGGTTACCTGGAGGCTCGTTCATCTGACCATAAACCATGGCCACTTTGTCGAGAACGCCAGAATCTTTCATCTCGTAGTAGAAGTCGTTACCTTCACGAGTACGTTCACCTACACCGGCGAATACAGAAAGACCCGAGTGGGCTTTAGCGATGTTGTTAATCAGTTCCATCATGTTAACTGTTTTACCAACACCCGCACCACCGAACAAACCAACTTTACCACCCTTAGCGAATGGACAAACAAGGTCAATAACCTTGATGCCAGTCTCTAATAGTTCAGTAGAGCTTGATTGATCTTCGTATGAAGGAGCTGTACGGTGAATAACATAACGCTCTTCTTCACCGATTGGACCCGCTTCATCAATAGGCTCGCCTAATACGTTCATGATACGGCCAAGAGTGGCGGTACCAACAGGAACAGTAATAGGTGAACCTGAGTTTACTACTTCAAGACCACGACGCAGACCGTCAGAAGAACCCATAGCGATGGTACGAACTACACCACCACCTAGTTGTTGCTGAACTTCCAGCACCAAACCATTACACGGGCCTTCACCTACGATTTTCAGAGCGTCATATACTTGAGGTACGGCATCTTGTGGAAACTCTACGTCCACAACCGCGCCAATCACTTGGACAACAGTACCTGTGCTCATGATTAATCCTCTAAAACTTGTATTCGTTACCTAACCTAAACCGCAGAGGCACCAGAAACAATTTCCGACAGTTCTTGCGTAATCGCAGCCTGACGGGCCTTGTTATAGACCAGTTGCAAGTCGTTGATAAGCTCACCAGCGTTGTCTGTTGCCGACTTCATCGCCACCATACGGGCAGCTTGTTCAGAGGCAATGTTTTCAACAACACCTTGGTAAACCTGAGATTCTACATAACGGACCAATAAGGTATCCAAAAGTGCTTTTGGATCTGGCTCGTAGATATAATCCCAACGATGAGCAGTTTCATCATCTTCTGATTTAGGCAAAGGTAGCAGCTGCTCGATCACAGGAGTCTGCGTCATAGTATTCACAAATTTGTTAAATACCACGTACAGACGATCCAGCTTGCCTTCGTTGTAAGCTTCTAGCATGACACCGACTGTCCCGATCAAGTCAGCGAGCTTTGGAGCATCGCCTAAACCTGAAGCGTGAGCAGACACTTGTCCACCGAAGTTTTTGAAAAACTGCACACTACGTGCGCCGATTGGGCAAAATTCAAATTCTGCACCTTGGGCTTTCCAGCTTTTCACGTCTGCGATAACCTTTTTGAAAAGGTTAACGTTCAGACCACCACAAAGGCCACGGTCGGTTGCCACAACAATGTAACCAACCCGCTTAGCCTCTCTCACCTCCAAATAGGGGTGTTTATACTCGAGAGAACCTTGCGCTACGTGACCGATCACCTTACGCATGCTTTCCGCATATGGACGGCTCGCAGCCATGCGTTCCTGCGCTCTGCGCATTTTGCTGGCTGCCACCATTTCCATGGCGGACGTGATCTTCTGAGTGTTTTTCACACTCGCGATCTTGGTTTTAATCTCTTTAGCGCCGGCCATCTCTACTCTCCAATCTGGACCTGAGGTGTCTTAAGACACCTCTATCATTGTTACCAGGTTTGGGTTGCTACGAACTTGTCGAGGCCAGCTTTTAATTCAGCTTCGATATCAGCGCTATAATCGCCAGTATCATTGATAAGCTTCATTAAAGGAGCATGCTCGCTGTTCATGAACGAGAGCAGAGCGGCTTCGAAATTACCGACCTTATTCAGCTCAACACTCTTCAGGTAACCTTTTTCAGCTGAGAAAATAGACACAGCTTGAGCGGCTACGCTCATTGGAGCATATTGCTTTTGCTTCATCAGTTCGGTAACACGCACACCATGCTCAAGTTGAGCACGTGTTGCATCGTCAAGATCAGATGCAAATTGCGAGAACGCAGCAAGCTCACGATACTGTGCTAGTGCGGTACGAATACCACCAGACAGTTTCTTGATGATCTTAGTCTGAGCCGCACCACCAACACGAGAAACAGAAATACCTGGGTTAACCGCTGGACGTAGGCCAGAGTTAAACAGATCGGTCTCAAGGAAGATCTGACCATCGGTAATAGAAATTACGTTGGTCGGTACGAATGCAGAAACGTCACCCGCTTGCGTTTCAATAATAGGCAGCGCGGTTAAAGAACCGGTTTTGCCAGTTACTGCACCTTTAGTGAACTTCTCTACATAAATCGCGTTAACGCGTGATGCACGCTCTAGTAAACGTGAGTGTAGATAGAATACGTCACCTGGGTAAGCTTCACGGCCTGGTGGACGCTTGAGCAGTAACGAAATTTGACGATAAGCAACTGCTTGCTTAGACAAATCATCGTATACGATCAAAGAATCTTCACCGCGGTCACGGAAGTATTCACCCATAGAACAACCAGAATATGGCGCTAAGTATTGCAGAGCAGCAGCTTCAGAAGCCGTAGCAACAACAACGATAGTGTTAGCTAACGCACCGTGTTCTTCTAGCTTGCGCACTACGTTAGCGATAGTAGAAGCCTTTTGGCCAATCGCAACGTACACACATTTAATGCCAGAATTTTTCTGGTTGATAATTGCGTCGATCGCCATAGCTGTTTTACCAGTTTGACGGTCGCCAATGATCAATTCACGTTGACCACGACCGATAGGGATCATGGCATCAACGGCTTTGTAACCAGTTTGAACTGGTTGATCAACAGACTGACGTTCAATAACACCTGGTGCGATAACTTCAATTGGCGAGTAACCATCGTTATCGATAGGTCCTTTTCCGTCAATTGGCTCACCTAGAGTGTTAACAACGCGGCCAAGAAGACCGCGGCCAACTGGAACTTCCAGAATACGGCCAGTCGTTTTCACTTTTACTCCTTCTGCTAAATCAGCATAAGGACCCATTACTACGGCACCGACAGAATCACGTTCAAGGTTCAACGCGATTGCAAAACGGTTACCAGGCAGTTCGATCATCTCACCTTGCATCACATCGGCTAGGCCGTGGATGCGGATGATGCCGTCACTTACCGCAACGATAGTACCTTCGTTACGAGATTCGCTAACGACTTCGAACTGCTCGATCCGCTGCTTAATCAGATCGCTGATTTCAGTGGAATTCAGTTGCATGCTCAAACTCCCAATTACGACTGCAGCTTATCAGACAGACGCGATAACTTACCGCGGACCGAGCCATCGATGACTAGGTCTCCTGTCTTAATGATTACACCGGCGATGAGCGCGGCGTCAGTGCTGCAATTCAGCTTAACTTTGCGTGCGAGACGTTTCTCTAAAGAAATACTAATCTGCTGTTGTTGTTCAGAGCTCAGCTCAGTTGCAGAAACCACATCGGCTTCCACTTCTTTTGCCCACTCATTACGGTATTCAGTAAATAACTGAGATACAGCAGGTAGTACCTTTAAGCGACCGTTTTCAGCCATTACCTTTATCAGGTTCTGACCTTGCACATTGACTTGCTCACCACACACACTAATAAAGAGTGCTGCGAGCTTAGTGCTGGCTAAAGAGCCAGCTAACAGTGGTTGCATGGTTTCGTTTTCACTCACCAATGCGGCAAACGTAAGCATTTCTGCCCATGAATCCACTGCATCTTGTTCAATAGCAAAGTCAAAAGCTGCCTTTGCGTAAGGGCGAGCGATGGTGGTTAATTCAGCCATAACTCAACTCCCTTATCAAATTTCAGCGACTAGTTTATTAACTATGTCACTGTGGGCGGCTGGATCAATAGAACGCTCAAGGATCTTCTCAGCACCCATGATGGCAAGAGTAGCAACCTGCTTACGCAGATCCTCTTTGACGCGATTACGTTCAGCTTCAATTTCTGCTTTACCCTGAGCGATGATTTTAGCACGCTCAGCGTCTGCTTCGGTTTTGGCTTCTTCAACTATTTGAGCTTTACGCTTGTTAGCTTGCTCAATAATTTCATTAGCCGTTACCTTGGCTTCTTTTAGTTGGTCAGTCGCTTTCGCTTGTGCCAACTCCAGGTCTTTTACCGCACGATCAGCATCAGCTAGACCGTCAGCAATCCTTTTTTGGCGCTCTTCGATGGCATTCATCAAAGGGGGCCATACAAACTTCATGCAAAACCACACGAAGATGATAAAGGCGACCGTCTGACCGATTAGGGTAGCGTTGAAATTCACAACAGCCTCCTATTTAGAGTTAAGACAGAAGCGTTTTTTACAGCATTGCACCCAGTGGGTTGGTAAACAGCATGAATAATGCGATACCAACACCGATCATAGTTACGGCGTCAAGAAGACCCGCTACGATGAACATTTTAACTTGTAGCATAGGAGCCATTTCTGGTTGACGCGCAGCGCCTTCCAAGAACTTGCCGCCTAATAAGCCGAAACCGATTGCAGTACCAAGAGCACCCATACCAATCAGCAGAGCAACAGCGATAGCTGTCATGCCTAAAATCGTTTCCATCTGTATCTCCAGTATCTAAATCTGTATTAGTTGATGATTTAGTTTAAAATTTCTTCAGCAATCCTTAATGATCTTCATGCGCCATGCTTAAATAAACAATGGTCAACATCATGAAGATAAACGCTTGCAGTGTGATAACCAAAATGTGGAATATTAACCAACCCAGTTGTAGAGTCACACCTAGGGAAGATAATAACAAGTTGGTACCATACATCAGCGCAATAAGGATGAAGATCAACTCACCTGCGTACAAGTTACCAAAGAGTCGCAATGCCAATGAAATTGGCTTAGCTATCAAAGTAACTGTCTCTAATAGGAGGTTGACGGGTATCATTGCCTTATGGTTAAAGGGCTGTAGTGTCAGTTCTTTAACAAACCCAGACACACCTTTGACCTTAATGCTGTAGAAAATAATCAGCACGAACACACCAATAGCTAAGCTAAAGGTAATGTTAACGTCAGTCGTCGGAACCGCTTTAAGATATGGAATACCCATTAAACTTGCTGCGTGAGGCAGCCAATCTACCGGGATCATATCCATGAAGTTCATCATGAATACCCATACAAAAATGGTCAGAGCTAAAGGTGCGATCAGAGCATTGCGACCATGAAAACTTTCTTTCACGCTGTTATTTACGAACTCAACGATCATCTCAACAAAACATTGCAGTTTGCCAGGAACACCGGAAGTCGCTTTTTTACCAACGCTGCGGAAAATCCACAGGAACAGAACACCAAGACCAACCGAAAAGAACAACGAATCAATGTGCCATGTCCAAAAGCCTTCACCAACACTTAAGTTGGTAAGGTGATGTTGGATATAGCCCTGCGGTGTTAACGCTTCACCAGTTGCAGCCATGATTCATCCCACTTAACTTTGCTTGAAGTATAAAGGAGCTGTCCAATGCACGATTAGCGTCAACACATAACAAACAAAAAGCGGCATAAAAGCGACCTTAAGATTGATAAATACAAACGAAAACATTGCGATGGTTAACAGCAACTTTACCGCTTCCCCCCAGTAAAAAGTCTTTATGACTTTTGCAGCTGAACTTGCTCCCGTGTGGGAGAAAGCGAGGGTTGCGAATACAAAATTAGGGAGCACAGCGATTGAACCACCTGCTAACGCAGAATAGCCAAACTGAACTCCCCACACGGCGAAAAAGAGAATTGAAGCACCCCCAGCGACCGCCGCCTGCATCATCACCAATTTATAGGCTGACCACCGGCCACGACGCGCTAAAACCTTACTCAATTCATCCTCTCCGCATTCATACTTTTTGTTTCGATGACCGGATGACAAATACCCGTATTTATGTCGATGCACAAAAAGCTTGCGAAAGTATACCTTTTCACGCCTTCATTGCAACTTTGAGATAAGGAAAAACAACACTTTTAACGTGATCTAGCGCCAAACGAGTTAAAATGTAAGATTAGCATCTGTCACAAATTTACATTAAAAACTGTTAATCTACAGACATTAATGAATTTTACTAAGAATTCCGTCTAATTCAGCCAGATTCTGATAGTTAATTACAATTTTACCTGTGCCCTTACTACTATGAGCGATAGAAACCTTGGCACCTAATCTTTCAATTAACTGCTGCTCTAAACGACAAACATCTTGATCTTTAGTCGTAGTTTCGGCTTGTTTAGGCGGATTTAAGGTTTGATTAATTAATCGTTCAGTTTCGCGAACGGTTAATTCCTTAGCGGCCACTAATCTCGCAAGATTTGTTTGTTCTTCTCCCTCAATTGCTAACAAAGCGCGAGCATGACCCATATCGATGTCGCCATACTCGAGTAGACGTTTTACTGGCTCATTTAAGCCGTTTAAACGTAACAAGTTAGATACACTCGCTCTGGATTTTCCCACAACATCGGCAACCTGTTGGTGAGTCAGTTCAAATTCTTGCATTAAACGTTGTAATGCAATGGCTTCTTCCATGGCATTTAAATCTTCACGCTGGATGTTTTCAATCAAAGCGATAGCAACAGCGGCCTCATCGGGCACTTGTTTGACTATGCAGGGGATTTTATTTAAGCCAGCAAGTTGAGAAGCACGCCAGCGACGTTCGCCCGCAATGATCTCATACATGTCGTTTGCCACTTGTCTTACAACGATGGGCTGAATAATGCCTTGGTTGCGGATAGAATGCGCCAGTTCTTCCAACGCTTCGGGAGACATGTCTTTACGAGGTTGATACTTACCCGGTTGTAATAAGTCTAAATCGAGATGGATAAGCTCTTCTTTTTTATCGACAACATTAGCTTCGTCAGTGTGTTTTTTACTGGCGGCATGGCTGTTACTCAGTAGGGCATCTAACCCTTTGCCTAATCCTCTTTTCTTTAACGTCATGGTGATCCTTTACGCTTGCTTAGCCTGAGTTTGTTGTTCTGAACGACGGATCATTTCACCCGCAAGCGCTAGATACGCCTTGGCGCCGGCACTCGATTTATCGTAATACATAGCAGGCGCACCAAAACTTGGCGCCTCAGCCAGCCTGACATTACGTGGGATCACAGTACGATATACCTTGTCACCAAAATGCTGTTTTAGCTGATCGGACACATCATTAGACAAACGATTACGCGGATCGTACATAGTGCGTAAAATGCCTTCAATGCCAAGCCCTGGGTTAACCATAGCGGCAAGTTTAGTGATGGTATCAATCAGCGCCGTTAAGCCTTCTAGGGCATAGTATTCGCACTGCATAGGCACGAGCACAGAGTCAGCCGCTGACATAGCGTTCACAGTCAACATGTTCAATGAAGGAGGGCAGTCGATAAAGATATAATCATATTGATCTTTTATCGGTGCGAGCGCGTTACGCAAACGGATTTCACGCGCAAAAAACTCCATCAGTTTGATCTCTGCCGCTGTCACATCGCCATTACTGGCGATCAGATCATACTTACCCGCAGTGTTTTTAATGACGATCTCATCGAAGGTTTTTTCTTCAACCAATAATTCGTAGGCCGTATTTTCGACCTCGTATTTATCGACACCACTACCCATAGTGGCATTACCTTGGGGATCAAGATCGATCAATAATACTTTACGTTTTGTTGCTGCTAACGAAGCGGCGAGGTTAACGCAAGTAGTTGTTTTTCCTACGCCACCTTTCTGGTTAGCCACGGCAATCACTTTACCCACAATATCACCCTGTATGTAAATGCTGGTTTATTGCCCTTACTTAAAAATGATTTATTCATCACTTTCAAGCCTGTTATTCTTTGATTATTTTCAATAAATGTCTTTGTTCATCGAGTTTAGGCACCTTAAGCTCGATGACTTCTTTCACTGCAAATCCACTTGGAATATGTTGCATCTCTTCATCATTTAACTGGCCTTTAAGGGCATAAAACTGCCCATGATCGGCGGGTAAATGATGGCACCAAGTCAGCATATCTTGGATTGAAGCAAATGCACGACTTAATACGCCGTCGAATTTTTGCTCTGGTTGATAAGCTTCTACGCGGCTTTCAACTGAGCTGATGTTATGAATGCCTAATTCAAAGGACACTTGTTTTTGAAAACGAATGCGTTTACCTAAGCTGTCCAATAACACAAATTGTTTATCGGGATTCATAATCGCTAACGGGATCCCAGGTAAACCGGGTCCTGTGCCCACATCGATAAAACGTTCACCTTGTAGATGTTTTGAAACCACTAAGCTGTCCATTATATGGCGGATCAACATGGCTTCGGGATCTCTCACCGATGTCAGGTTATAGGCTTTATTCCATTTGTTGAGCATGCCAACAAAATCAATTAGTTGTTTTTTTTGCTCGGCGGTTGCGGGCAAATTAATTTCGGCTAAATAAGCCTCTAACTGGGCAGATAACACTGAGCAACCTCAACAAAGATACGATTATGAACGCGAAGGCTATTATGAAGCCCGAAAACGATGAAGGGAAGCCTGAATGCTTCCCTTCTATGACCTAAGCAGCGATTAAGCTAGCTTTTACGCACTCTTACGTAATAAGCCACGCTTTTTGAGGTGAACCAACAAAATTGAAATAGCCGCAGGGGTAATACCAGAGATCCGTGACGCTTGACCTATGGTTTCAGGTTTGTGGTTATTTAACTTAGCAATCACTTCGTTCGACAAGCCCGGTACTTCTTTGTAATCGAGCGTCAAAGGTAAACCTGTGTTCTCATTACGCACGGCTTTGTTGATCTCTTCCTGCTGGCGTTGAATATAACCAGAGTACTTCACTTGGATCTGAACTTGTTCAGCTGCTTGTGGATCTTCAAGCCCAGGACCAAAACCTTCAATCTGCATTAACTTGCTGTAATCCATTTCTGGACGACGCAGTAACTCTTCAAATGACGCTTCGCGAGAGATCGGCGTATTCAAATGTGGGTTTAACGCATGGATCAAAGGCGAATTTGGATGTACCCATTGGCCACGTAGCCTTTGCAGTTCAAGTTCAATGGATTCTAGCTTTTCACTAAATGCTGCCCAGCGAGCGTCGTCGACTAAACCAAGTTCGCGACCTTTGGCCGTTAAGCGAATGTCGGCGTTATCTTCACGGAGTAACAAACGGTATTCGGCACGGCTAGTAAACATGCGGTACGGTTCTTTGGTACCCAGAGTCGACAGATCGTCAACCAGTACCCCAAGATACGCTTCGTCACGGCGTGGACACCAAGCTTCTTTGCCTTGCACTTGCAGCGACGCATTCATGCCCGCTAATAAACCTTGAGCACCGGCTTCTTCATAACCTGTAGTACCGTTTATTTGGCCAGCGAAGAATAACCCGTTGATCGTTTTGGTTTCTAGTGAGTTTTTCAGATCCCTTGGATCGAAATAATCATATTCGATCGCATAACCTGGACGCACTATTTCGGCGTTTTCCATACCTTGGATCGAACGCACTAAATTCAACTGTACATCGAAAGGTAAACTAGTTGAGATCCCGTTAGGGTAGATCTCATTAGTATTTAAGCCTTCAGGTTCGATGAAGATCTGATGCGAAGATTTGTCCGCAAAGCGGTGGATCTTGTCTTCAATCGATGGGCAGTAACGTGGGCCTATACCCTCGATTACGCCAGAATACATTGGACTTCTGTCTAAACCACCACGAATAATTTCATGGGTTTTCTCATTGGTATGAGTGATCCAGCAAGAAATTTGCTTTGGATGGTGACTGACATCGCCCATAAACGACATCACAGGCAATGGAGAATCACCTTTCTGTTCAGCCATTTGAGAAAAATCAATCGTGTTTGCATCGATACGTGGTGGGGTACCCGTTTTTAAACGGCCTACACGGATCGGTAATTCACGTAAACGATTGGCTAAAGCAATGGCTGGTGGATCGCCTGCACGGCCACCGCTGTAGTTCTCTAACCCTATGTGGATTTTGCCGCTTAAGAATGTACCAGTTGTTAATACAACGGCTGGAGATTCAAAAGCTAATCCCATTTGAGTCACTACGCCAACAACTTGATTATTTTCAACAATTAAGTCATCAACGGCTTGTTGGAAAATACGTAAATTAGGTTGGTTTTGTAATATGTTTTGGATCTTTTGACGATACAAGGCACGGTCAGCTTGTGCACGTGTTGCTCGTACGGCAGGGCCTTTGCTTGAATTCAAGGTTCTAAATTGGATCCCTGCATAATCGGTTGCGATCGCCATTGCACCACCTAAGGCGTCAATTTCTTTCACTAGGTGGCCTTTGCCTATGCCACCGATCGCTGGATTACATGACATTTGTCCTAACGTATCGATATTGTGCGTTAGTAATAATGTTTTTGATCCCATTCTTGCTGCAGCCAACGCGGCTTCAGTTCCGGCATGACCACCACCAACAACAATAACATCAAACCGTTCATGAAAATGCATGCCACTACCTTCAATTGCTAAGAGACTCAGTACGAGCCGAGTATTTTAGCATTTGCTTTGCGCTAGGTGAATGATCATTTTACCTTGATCGATCGAGATGATCCGGACTAATAGATATTAAGATCTTTATATAGATCTTCTTATTATGTTTACTATTAGGATCGCGTTTTTCTGTGTATAACCCAAATTAAGTATATAAATCATTAATTAGCGCGATCTTGATCCTGTGATCTGATCGCGATCTAACGCCATTAAACATGGGGATAGATCGCCTACTTATCCACAAGGTGGATCATTAAGCAGATCGGACTGTGAATAGTACAGAGGTTGATCAGATCTAAATAATACCTTATCCACATGTTTATACTTTAAATAAGTAAATTGTGGATAAATAGGATCTAAACTGTACATAGATCTCGACCTTATCCAATAAGCGATCTTAAATATCCTGTTGCCATTGTGCTAACCATGCAAGCGCTGGGTCTTCTGGCACAGGATCAAGTTGTACATCGATCTGGATCTTATCCACAAAGGCTTTTGCATCGCAGTCTTGAATCGCTGAAATGAGTTTTTCAGGGCCTTGGCAAAAGGTGTCATAACTTGAGTCGCCAATTGCACATAAGGCAAAGTTCACTTGGCTGAGATCCGGTTTTTGTTCGGTAATTTCGTTGAAAAAGGGCTGGATATTATCTGGAAGATCACCCGCGCCGTGGGTAGATGACACGATAATCCATAGTGCATGGGTGTCGATTTCGCACAGTGTTGGAGTTAAATGCACTTGAACTTGGTGCCCTTGATCCGTTAATTGCGCCATCATTTCGTCAGCAACATACTCTGCACTGCCCAATGTTGTGCCAACTATTACTTCAATCTTTGCCATTATGATTTCTCAGTGTGTTGTTGTTTTTAAAACAAATTTCAATTAAATAGATAGCTCAATGGCTATTATTATGTTCATCATAAAGGAAATGTGGATCGGACCACAGAAGCAATACGTGATTTTTGCAGTTTTTGCATCCTTTATATAATGTTGGTTTGGCTTACATGTTACCTTTAGCTTCTTGATACAAAATTAATATATTTACCAATTTAATTTCATTTTAAATCAAATAATTATAATAGGATGTTCTATGACAACACCCGTAAATGCGCCCCAGTGGCCACGGCAAATTCCTTACATCATCGCCAGTGAAGCTTGTGAACGTTTTAGCTTTTACGGTATGCGGAATATTCTTACCCCATTCTTGATGACAGCACTTTTGTTGTCTATTCCAGAAGAACTACGTGGAACTATGGCTAAGGATGTGTTCCATTCCTTTGTCATTGGAGTGTACTTTTTCCCATTACTCGGTGGTTGGATTGCTGATCGTTTTTTCGGTAAATACAATACTATCTTATGGTTAAGCTTAATTTACTGTGTTGGTCATGCGTTTCTCGCTATTTTTGAACACAGCATTCAAGGGTTTTATACGGGATTATTTTTAATTGCGCTCGGATCGGGTGGGATTAAGCCCTTGGTTTCTTCCTTTATGGGAGATCAATTTGATCAAACCAATAAAACATTGGCGCAGAAAGCGTTTGATCTGTTTTATTTTACGATTAATTTTGGCTCCTTCTTTGCCTCGTTATCTATGCCATTACTATTGAAATATTATGGTGCTGCGGTCGCATTTGGGATCCCTGGTGTCTTGATGTTTATTGCAACTGTGTTCTTCTGGTTAGGCCGCAAACGTTATGTGCATATGCCACCCGAACCGAAAAATCCCCATGGTTTTTTACCCGTTATTCGTACCGCATTGCTCACTAAAATCGCTGGCCAAGCCAACATAGGTTTAGTGTTAGCTTTAGTTGGGATCATTTCTGCAGCGTATGCCTTAGTCAATATTCCAACCTTAGGTATCGTTGCTGGTTTGTGCTGTGCGTTAGTGCTTGTTATGGGATTTGTTGGCGCAGGGGCTTCATTGCAACTCGAACGGGCTAGGGGGATCCATCCGGATATCGCCGTTGATGGTGTGCGTTCAGTTCTACGGATCTTAATCTTATTTGCGTTAGTGACTCCCTTTTGGTCTTTGTTCGATCAGAAAGCGTCCACTTGGATATTGCAAGCCAATGACATGTCAAAACCGGCATGGTTTGAACCTGCCATGATGCAAGCGTTAAACCCATTATTAGTTATGTTACTGATCCCATTTAATAACTTTGTGTTATATCCGGCGATTGAGCGCATGGGGGTAAAGTTAACTGCTTTGCGTAAAATGGGGGCTGGGATTGCCATCACGGGAGTGAGTTGGATAGTCGTTGGTAGCATTCAATTGGTGATGGATGGCGGCTCGGCATTATCAATATTTTGGCAGATTGTGCCCTATGCTTTGCTCACCTTTGGTGAAGTATTAGTTTCAGCCACAGGGCTAGAGTTTGCCTACAGTCAAGCGCCTAAAGCTATGAAAGGCACTATCATGAGTTTTTGGACCTTATCTGTGACCGTCGGTAACTTATGGGTGTTATTGGCGAACGTCAGTGTGAAAAGCCCTGCTGTGACCGAACAGATTGCCCAAACTGGGATCAGTATTACCGCATTTCAGATGTTTTTCTTCGCAGGTTTTGCCATCTTGGCAGCATTGATATTTGCGCTTTATGCAAGGTCCTATCAAATGCAAGATCATTACCGCCACGTCGAATCATAAAGATGGATGGAAATATTCGGTTGTAGATAGAAAATCAGCCCATATTGTATGGGCTGATTTATATGGAACTAATAAGGTTAGTTATTTCCCGATACAGAAAGAGCTGAAAATCTTGCCGAGTAAATCGTCAGAAGTGAAGCGGCCAGTGATCTCAGATAGTGCTAATTGGCACATACGTAGCTCTTCCGCTAGCAGCTCTCCGGCAAGGTAAACCTCTAACTGCTCTTTACCTAATAGCAGGTGTCCTGCGGCTAATTCAAGGGCTTCTAAGTGACGACGACGGGCGATAAAGCCACCTTCGAGATTACTCTGATAACCCATAAGTGACTTCAAGTGTTGCTTTAATTCTTCAACACCTAAGCCTGTTTTAGCCGAGATCCGGTAGACGCTATAACCTTGTTCTTCGGTCATCATTAAGTCTTCGCCCGTGAGATCGGCTTTATTACGGATCACTGTCACGCCTAAATTGGAGGGCAGGCGATCGACAAAGTCAGGCCAAATAGCATGGGGATCGACAGCGGCGGTTGTCGTGCCGTCCACCATAAATAGCACGCGATCGGCGCTATTTATTTCATTCCATGCGCGTTCAATACCAATTTGTTCTACCGTATCAGTGGTATCACGCAGGCCTGCGGTATCAATAATGTGCAGCGGCATACCATCTAAATGGATATGTTCACGTAATACGTCGCGTGTTGTTCCGGCAATTTCAGTCACAATGGCCGACTCTTTACCCGCTAACGCATTCAGTAAGCTTGATTTTCCGGCATTGGGACGACCGGCAATCACCACTTTCATCCCTTCACGAATGATAGAACCTTGCTTGGCACTGGCTTGCACTAGGTCGAGTTTGTCGATGATTCTATAGAGAGCATTGGCAATCTTGCCATCACTTAAAAAGTCGACTTCTTCATCGGGGAAATCAATTGCGGCTTCAACGTATAAACGCAGGTTAGTGACTTGGTCCACCAGCTCGTGGACTTCCTTAGAAAATTCACCTTGTAGTGATTGCAGCGCGCTTTTAGCGGCTTGCTCACTGGTGGCGTCGATAAGGTCGGCAATGGCTTCGGCTTGGGTTAAGTCGAGCTTATCGTTCATAAAGGCTTGTTCGCTGAACTCGCCTGGTTTTGCGATACGAATGCCACCGACTTCCATTACCCGTTTGATCAACATATCGAGGACGATTTGGCCGCCGTGGCCTTGAAGTTCCAGTACATCTTCGCCAGTAAAGGAATTAGGTCCTTTAAAGAATAGCGCTATGCCTTGGTCTATCACTTGGCCCGATGCACTTTTAAAATCGCAATAATCGGCATATCGGGTTTTAGGAAGATGACCTAATACGGCCATAGCGACATCACTGGCTTTGTCGCCTGAAATTCGAATGATGCCTACGCCGCCACGTCCGGGCGCGGTGGCTTGAGCCACAATAGTGTCAGTTGTCATGGAAATACCCACCAAACTAATATCTACTAAATCATGTAAAGGAAAAGGCGGCCAATTAAGCCGCCTTTTAGTGTCATGCGTTCACATTAATCTGTAACGATGCGCTAGAGTCTTGGAAATCTTAGGCTTATTTTAAGCCTTTTTTCTCAAGACCTGCATAAATAATCTTCTGCTGCGTGATAGCAACTATGTTACCCACTAACCAGTACAGTACTAGACCCGCTGGGAACCAGAGGAAGAATACGGTAAAGATCACTGGCATCCATTGCATCATTTTCACTTGCATAGGGTCCATAGTCGGTGCAATAGGTTGCATCTTCTGCATCACAAACATAGATACGCCCATCAGCAACGGTAATATGTAGTAAGGATCTTGTACCGATAAATCGTGGATCCACAACATAAATGGTGCGTGACGTAATTCGAAGCTTTCTAACAATACCCAGTACAAGGCAATGAAGATTGGCATCTGTAAAATAATAGGTAAACAGCCACCCATAGGGTTAACTTTTTCTTTCTTATACAGTTCCATCATGGCCTGACCCATCTTTTGACGGTCATCACCAAAGCGTTCTTTCAAGTCAGTCAGTTTAGGTTGCAGGTTACGCATTTTCGCCATTGAGGTGTACTGCGCTTTTGTCAGCGGGAACAGTAAACCACGAACGGTTAAGGTGATCAGAATAATCGCCACACCCCAGTTACCGACGAATGATTGATAGAACATCAATAACCAGTGGATTGGTACGGCTAACCACCATAGGAAGCCGTAATCGACCACTAGGTTTAAGGTATCAGAGATGGCTGACAGTGCTTTTTGATCCTTAGGACCGACATAGAACTGTGAGCTAATTTCTTGGGTCGCACCAGGTGCAATATCATGTACCGCGCCGCGGAAACCAATATTGGCTAAACCGCCCGCACTGACACTAGAGAAAATAGTGTTGCTGTCGGTAGCCGGTGGGATCCACGCCGAAACGAAGTAATGTTGTAGCATGGCAGCCCAACCACCCAACGTTGCTTGGTTCAGGTTGCTTTTCGCCATGTCATCAAATTTGTATTTCTCATAACGCACATCTTGCGTAGAGAATGCGCCGCCACGATAGGTAGGCATCATCATGCTGCTTTCAGACGGTTTAATCGTTTGTTTTATTTGACCGTACATTTGAACTTGCAGTGGAGCAGCTGAAGTATTGTTGATTTTATAGTCAACATCTACGTTGAACTTACCGCGATGGAATACAAACACTTTAGTGTATGTCACGCCATTATCGCCGACATAAGTTAACGGCACTTCTAAAGTGTCTTGACCTTCGGCTAAGGTATATTCAGTCGCTGCAGTGCTAAATGTGGCACGGCCTTTGGCGCTGCTGTCGATACCATCGCGACCTATAAGGCCGCTCTGGGCGATATAAGTGAAATCTTTCGTTTGCTCAAGCAACACGAAGGGTTGATCTTTATCCTGTTCCATCTTGTGCGAAACTAACGCAGCAAAAACGATGTCACCACCGATTGGATTAATTTGAACATCCAATTGGTCTGTTTTCACAGTAATCAGTTTGCTGGTTGCTGTCACTGCTGCAGGAACACCTGTATCAGCTTCTGGAACATCGGCACTGTGTGAGTTTGCCGCGTTCGCCACTAAGGACGATTCGGTTGCAACTGGTTTAGGAGCTTTGTCTGCTTGCCACTGTTGCCACAGCAAAAAGCTGACAAACAGTAGTCCTATGAGCAATATATTGCGTTGAGATTCCATAGCCTATTTATTACACCTGTCATTTTTAGGGGGGACGGGATCACTACCGCCGGGATGTAAAGGGTGACATTTTAATATGCGTTTCAATGCAAACCAACAACCTTTCGCGGTTCCATGCACTTTTATTGCTTCAATAGCGTAGTGAGAGCAGGTGGGATTGAAACGGCATCGAGGGCCCAGTATAGGGCTTATGAATACTTGATAGCCACGAATTAACGTGGTCGCTAGCCATTGTAGCGGCGACTGAGTTTGCGCCATAGCTTTTCTATCAATTTGTTGATTTCAGCGTTTTCCATTTCCATCACGCCATTTCTGACAAGCACAACAATATCAAGATGAGGAATGTCGTGTTGATTTAAGCGAAAACTATCTCTGATCACACGCTTAATACGGTTACGTTGATTGGCGCGTTTTACAAAGCGTTTGGCAACAGTAAGGCCCATACGCGGATGTTGTTCCGTGTTAGGAATAGCGAGCAAGGTAATTTCAGCAGAAGATGCTTTGATGGGATTGGAAAATACAGATTTAAATTGCGCGGGAGTTAACAAACGTAACTCCCGCGAAAAGGTATAGCTAGTCAACTAGTTACCCACTTATTAAGCAGATAAACGAGCGCGACCTTTCGCACGACGACGTGCAAGCACCTTACGGCCGCCTACAGTAGCCATACGAGCGCGGAAGCCGTGAGAACGCTTGCGCTTCAGGTTGCTAGGTTGAAAAGTACGTTTACTCATGATGGCAATCCGTCTTTGTTAATTAGTGAACATATCCTTATCTCTAGGATAGAGGTAAGGGCAAAAAAGAGGCCGAATTGTAATCACAATACTTAGTCACGTCAACAACGAAAGTAAGTAAGTGCTTTATTTCTGCCAGCGTATCCTTTGATCAATCCCCAGAATACACCATAAGATGTGGATAACTCTGTGTACGGACACTACATATAGTAGTGCAGGGGATCTTCGAGCCGATCGAAGGGGCGCCATTATAGATCAATGTGGATCGCTTAATAAAGCAGGATTTGCGGATAGTGCAGAATAAAAGGATCGTTTTGGATCTTTGATGATCGAGGATATCCACACAGAATGATCTCGCTGGGGATAAATATTTTTTAAGGATAGCGATCCTTGAGATCTCGCTATAGAATACACCTCTTTTTTGATGATCTTTTGGGGATAACTAAGTGGCTGTTTCACTTTGGCAACAATGTATCGGACGATTGCAAGATGAGCTTTCTGCTCAGCAGTTCAGTATGTGGATCAGACCGTTACAAGCCGAAATGGATGGAGATACTCTGGTGCTTTATGCGCCCAACCGCTTCGTGCTTGATTGGGTCAGAGATAAGTACATCAATATCATTAATCAGTTCTTTACTGAGCAGATGGGCAGCGATGCACCTAAATTGCGTTTCGATATTGGTAGTCGTCCTTCGGCGAAAAAGCCAAGTGTGCCAGCACCTATAGCGCCAACTCGTGTAGCTAATACCCAAACTAAAGCGACAGTAGGCACGACGTTTAACGTCCAAGCCGAGCCGATGGCGAACGCGAATCACCGCAGTAATATCAATCCTAGCTACCAGTTTGATAACTTCGTAGAAGGTAAGTCGAACCAATTAGGTAAGGCTGCGGCGTTGCAAGTTGCTGAAAATCCAGGTGGTGCTTATAACCCATTATTCTTATATGGCGGAACAGGTCTAGGTAAGACTCACTTGTTGCACGCTGTCGGTAACGGGATCATTAAAAATAATCCGAATGCCAAAGTGGTTTACATGCATTCCGAGCGTTTTGTCCAAGACATGGTTAAAGCGCTGCAAAACAATGCGATCGAAGAATTTAAACGTTACTACCGTAGCGTCGATGCTTTGTTTATCGATGATATTCAATTTTTTGCCAATAAAGACAGATCCCAAGAGGAATTCTTCCATACCTTCAATGCCTTGCTTGAGGGGAATCACCAAATAATTTTGACTTCAGATCGTTATCCAAAAGAGATCGACGGTGTTGAAGACAGATTGAAATCTCGTTTTGGTTGGGGTTTAACCGTGGCGATTGAGCCACCAGAGTTAGAAACCCGCGTGGCGATTTTGATGCGTAAAGCCCAAGAGAGCGGCATTAACTTGCCCGATGAAGTGGCCTTCTTTATTGCTAAACGTTTACGTTCAAACGTGCGTGAGCTAGAAGGGGCGTTAAACCGCGTTATCGCTAACGCTAACTTTACTGGTCGACCAATTACCATTGATTTTGTTCGTGAAGCTTTACGTGACCTCTTGGCACTTCAAGAAAAATTAGTCACTATAGACAATATTCAGAAAACCGTAGCTGAATACTACAAGATCAAGATGGCTGATATGTTGTCTAAGCGCCGTTCACGCAGTGTCGCGCGGCCAAGACAAGTGGCAATGGCGTTATCCAAAGAATTAACTAACCAAAGCTTGCCGGAAATTGGTGATGCTTTTGGTGGTCGAGATCACACCACAGTGTTGCATGCCTGTCGTAAGATTGCTCAGCTACGGGAAGAGAGCCACGACATTAAAGAAGATTATGCTAATTTGATTAGAACCTTATCTTCTTAAAACAAGGAATTTGGACACTATGAAATTCTCAATTGATAGGGATGCCCTATTAAAGCCGTTGCAATTGGTGTGTGGTGCGGTAGAAAGACGCCATAATTTGCCCATTTTGTCTAACCTCCTTGTAGAAGTAAGTGGTCACTCACTTAAGCTGACCGGAACAGATTTAGAAGTCGAACTCGTGGGCCAAGTTGTGGTTCACGGTGATATCGAAGAAGGTCGTACTACGGTTCCGGCTAAAAAGCTGCTCGATATTGTTAAGTCTTTGCCAGAACAAAGCGAACTGAAAGTCGAACAACAAGATAATAAATGGTTGCTGCGTTCAGGCCGTAGCCGTTTTTCCTTAGCGACTTTGCCCGCAGAAGAATATCCCAACGTTGAAGCCTTCCAAGCTGAGATTGAATTTAGCTTGAAGCAGGGCGTGTTGAAGTCGATTATCGACTCAACGCAATTTTCTATGGCTAACCAAGATGTGCGTTATTACCTCAACGGTTTATTGTTTGAAACTGAAGGTAATGTGTTGCGCGCTATTGCGACCGACGGCCACCGTTTAGCCTTAAGTCACCGCACGATTGAAGCACAATTACCTGAAAAACAAGTCATTGTTCCACGCAAAGGCGTAATGGAAATGGCACGTTTATTGGAGTCGGACGATCTCGATATCGCGATTGCCATTGGTGATAATGCCATTCGTGCCACTACGGCTAACACTGTATTTACCAGTAAATTAGTCGATGGCCGCTTCCCTGATTATCGCCGTGTATTGCCAAAGGGCGGTGATAAAATAGTGATTGCGAGTCGTAATCACCTGAAGCAAGCGCTGACCCGCGCATCGATTTTATCTAACGAAAAATTCCGTGGTGTGCGTATTCAACTCGAAAATGGTCTGCTCAAGATCACCGCTAACAATCCTGAACAGGAAGAAGCGGAAGAGATCATCGATGTGGAATACAATAACCAAGCCTTAGAAATTGGTTTTAACGTCAGTTATTTACTCGACGTGCTCAACAACCTTAAGTCCGATGATGTGCGTATTACGCTCATTGATGGTAACTCCAGCGCCTTAATCGAAAACCATTTGGAAGAAGATTCCATGTATGTGGTTATGCCGATGCGCTTATAAACCATCGACTTTTACGTTACCCGTGTCTGTAGCTCTGTCTCCGATAGCTATGCCGCTTAATTGCGGCACAGTGTTTAATACGCAGCATTGGCCATTCCTTCACTCATTTACCGATAGCCTTAGCCTGTGGCAGCGATTGAGTTGCCTGTTAAGTGTTATGAATCCTTGCCTTCGCCGTTTACGCGGCTTAATGAGTAATGCATGAGCCTGACCCGTCTCAATATCGAAGCGTTTCGCAACATTCAGTCCGCACAGTTAATCCCTGCACCTGGGATTAACTTGATTTATGGCCAAAATGGCAGCGGCAAAACCAGTATTCTTGAGGCGATTTATTTCCTCGGTATGGGGCGTTCGTTTCGCAGTCATTTATCCCAGCGAGTGATTAATATCGACGACGATAAGTTAACCCTGTTTGCGACCTTAAATTTAGCGCTTGGTGACAGTAAAATCGGTTTACGCCGATTCCGCAGTGGTGAGACTGAAGTAAGAATCGATGGTGAAAAAGTCAAACGTCTGTCGACTTTAGCCGAAACCTTACCTATCCAAGTGATCACGCCTGAAAGCTTTTCGCTGCTGTTTGAAGGCCCAAAATCACGTCGACAATTTATCGATTGGGGCGCATTTCATGCTGACCCACAGTTTTATGGCGCTTGGACGAATGTTCGTCGGGTTCTTAAGCAAAGAAATCAATTGCTTAGGAATGGTTCAGCTTATAGCCATATTCAATTTTGGGACCAAGAGTTTGTGCGTTATGCCGAGCAGGTTACTGAAATACGAAACCATTATGTAGACTCGTTAAATGAGCTACTTAAGGGTATAATCGGGGAGTTTTTACCGAGTGTAGATGTGAAGGTTTCATTTACCCGCGGCTGGGATAGTAAAACGGATTTTGCAGAACTACTCGAAAACCAATATTCCAGAGATTTGGCCACAGGTCATACCGTCAGCGGTCCCCATAAAGCTGACCTTAGACTTCGTGTAGGCACTTTGCCGGCGCAGGATGCCCTGTCCCGTGGTCAATTGAAATTATTAGTCTGTGCACTGCGTATTGCACAGGGAAAGTTGCTCAAACAACAAATAGATAAACACAGTATTTATCTTGTGGATGATCTTCCATCCGAGTTGGATGCACAGCATAGGCAGCTATTGCTAAAGCAGTTAGTGGATACAGGTGCACAAGTGTTTGTCACTGCCATTGAGCCTGCAGCAATAGTCGATTCGTTACACACACCTCCCAGTAGGATGTTTCATGTGGAACAGGGACGTGTAACGGTAATTGAATAACCATTGAGAGAATAATATGTCAGAGAATAGTTACGATTCTTCGAGTATTAAGGTCCTTAAGGGCCTTGATGCAGTACGTAAGAGACCTGGGATGTATATTGGTGACACCGACGACGGTACGGGTCTACATCATATGGTGTTCGAAGTAGTCGATAACTCTATCGATGAAGCCTTAGCCGGCCACTGCAGCGATATTACCATTACTATCCATGTCGATGGTTCGGTTTCTGTTAAAGATGACGGCCGTGGTATTCCGGTTTCTATACATGAGGAAGAAGGCGTATCGGCTGCTGAAGTTATCATGACGGTATTGCATGCCGGTGGTAAGTTCGACGATAACTCTTATAAAGTGTCTGGCGGCCTCCACGGTGTGGGTGTCTCGGTTGTAAACGCTTTATCTAAAAAGCTGCAAATGACTATTCGCCGTGCGGGCAAAGTGTACGAGCAGTTTTATACCCACGGTGTGCCTGATGCGCCAATCAAAGAGATTGGTGATGCGACTAAAACGGGTACTGAAATCCGTTTTTGGCCAAGTGAAGATACCTTCAGCGATGTTGAGTTTCACTTTGAAATTTTGGCAAAACGCGTACGTGAATTGTCATTCTTGAACTCAGGCGTCGGTATTCGTTTAGTTGATGAACGTGACAACAAGAATGAATTCTTCAAATACGAAGGCGGTATTAGCGCATTCGTCGATTATTTGAACCGTAATAAAACTCCCGTCAATAAAGACGTATTCCACTTTATGCAAGAGCGTGAGGATGGTATTACCGTTGAAGTGGCGATGCAGTGGAATGATGGTTATCAAGAAAATATTTTCTGTTTTACCAACAATATTCCACAGCGTGATGGTGGTACTCACCTAGCGGGTTTCCGTGGCGCCTTAACGCGTAACTTAAACAACTACATGGAAAACGAAGGCTATAACAAGAAAGGCAAAACTAACGCGACAGGCGATGATGCCCGTGAAGGTTTGACCGCCGTTATCTCTGTTAAAGTGCCCGATCCTAAGTTCAGCTCACAAACTAAAGATAAGTTAGTTTCGAGTGAAGTGAAATCTGCGGTTGAACAAACCATGGGTGAGAAGCTGAACGATTATCTGCTGGAAAACCCAGCCGATGCTAAGTTGATTGTCGGTAAAATTGTCGATGCGGCCCGTGCCCGTGAAGCGGCGCGTAAAGCCCGTGAAATGACCCGTCGTAAAGGCGCGCTCGATTTAGGTGGTTTGCCAGGTAAGCTGGCCGATTGCCAAGAAAAAGATCCTGGTCTTTCAGAAATTTACATAGTGGAAGGTGACTCTGCTGGCGGTAGCGCTAAGCAGGGACGTAACCGTAAGAACCAAGCGATTCTGCCACTGAAAGGTAAAATTCTAAACGTTGAGAAAGCCCGCTTCGATAAGATGTTGTCTTCTCAAGAAGTGGCCACACTGATCACGGCGCTTGGTTGTGGTATTGGTCGCGACGAATATAACCCAGATAAAACCCGTTATCACAACATCATCATCATGACGGATGCTGACGTCGACGGCTCGCACATTCGTACTTTGCTGTTGACCTTCTTCTTCCGTCAAATGCCTGAATTGATTGAACGTGGTTATGTGTATATTGCTCAGCCACCACTATTTAAAGTGAAAAAGGGCAAGCAAGAACAGTATTTGAAAGACGAGCCTGCATTGACTCAATATCTTACGACTCAAGCATTGGATGGCACTATTGTGTACCCAACGCAAGGTGCGATTGGTATGTCAGGTGAGCCGTTAGAGCGTTTAGTGACTCAGTATCGTGAAGTGGAAGCCATTGTTGCCCGTTTAGAGCAACGCTACCCAACGCACATTACTAACCGTATGCTTTACCACCCAATGATCACCAACGAGATGTTGGCCGATGAAGGCAAGATGAAAGAGTGGATCGATGCCTTTATCCATGAGCTGGTGGAAATGGAAAGCAGTGGCGTACTGTATTCTGCTGAGCCGATTCTCGATCCTGAGCGTAAAGTGTATCTGCCTAAGATCACCATTCGTAAACACGGTATCGATACTAACTATCTGTTTACTTATGACTTCTTCCAATCAAGCGATTATCAACGTATCGGTAAGTTAGGTGCGGCCTTGGATGGCATGATCGAAGAAGGCGGCTATGTACAACGCGGCGAACGTGTTAAAGAAGTCGGTAGCTTCCTTGAAGCGCTAGATTGGACGATTTCTGAAGCCAAACGCGGCTTATACATTCAACGTTATAAAGGATTAGGTGAGATGAACCCTGAGCAATTGTGGGAAACTACAATGGATCCTGAATCACGCCGTATGTTGCAAGTCACGATTGATGATGCCGTGGGTGCCGATCAGTTGTTCACTTGTTTGATGGGTGATCAAGTTGAACCTCGTCGTGAGTTCATCGAAGCGAACGCATTGAACGTGGCTAACTTAGACGTTTAATGCGCGTTAAGTGATTAGCAGTACGTAAATGATTAAGGGAAAGCCAAGGCTTTCCCTTTTTTATTTCTATGATTTATCCCTTTATCGATCAATACCCGCTTCATCCGCTGCAACAATTTCAGTCTCAGCTTTAGCCGCACTCATCCACGCCTGCATTTCCGGACAGCTGATCACATGCTGAATATAGGCACGGCTTGCCTGCGAGACTTCAACACCGTAGGTGATAAAGCGCATGACCACAGGGGCAAACATCATGTCGGCAATCGACCATTGGCCAAATAACCAAGTACCTTCGGCATTTGATGGTGCAAACTCGGCCATTTGTGCTGACCAAATCGCATCGATGCGCTCAATGTCTTTGCGGACTGCATTAGTGATCTCAACATAACGGCTCGCGCGTATGTTCATTGGTAGAGCGTTACGCACGGCATTAAAGCCAGAATGCATTTCACTGGCTATCGATCTAGCCTTGGCTTTTTGTTTAGGATCTTGCGGCCATGCGCTACCGGCAAGATAGGTGTCGTTGAGGTATTCACAAATTGAGAGTGAATCCCATACCGTGATATCGCCATCGACTAATGTCGGTACTTTTAACGTCGGCGAAATGGCTTTGAGTTGCTGATAAAAGCTGTCGGTATCGAGTTGCAGTAATATTTCGTTGAACTGCACGCCAGATTTCGCGGCCATTAACCAAGCCCGCAGTGACCAGCTAGAGTAGTTTTTATTGCCAATATAAAGATCCATTGTTTGTCCTTGAGTGAAATGCCGAGTGTTTCTGCAAAGCTACTATATGGGCTCATTTCACCTATGACTAATGAATATTTTACCCATTCTACATCCGCTAATACGCGTCATTTCTCTTGAGCTTTCGAATCACTTTTATTGAATTTAAATCACTAACCGCATTGAGATAATTTAACCATATCTTAATTACTTCGTTCGATGGGAACTCGTCGGGATGAAGACTAACTGGCGAGATAAATGGATGTGGCAGCGAGTGATTTACCCCGTAAGTACACTGATTTTTATGCTATCAGCGGTGGCAAACGCCGATGAAGCTAATAAGTTATTGAATATGTGTAAGGCCTGCCATGGCGAGTCCGGTGTGAGTCGTTTTGAGCATATCCCTAATATCGGATGGCAAAACTCGGATTACCTGTTGAAGCAACTGCGAGCCTTTAAGGCGGAAAATCGCCAAGATCCCACAATGACTAAAGCCGCTCAATTGTTGAGTGAGGCTGATATGCAGCTGATGGCGGATTACTTTTACCTCGGAAAGGATAAATAACATGGATCTTAATCGTCGGGT
Source organism: Shewanella sp. SP2S2-4 (assembly GCF_031932025.1). Classification (NCBI taxonomy): domain Bacteria; kingdom Pseudomonadati; phylum Pseudomonadota; class Gammaproteobacteria; order Alteromonadales; family Shewanellaceae; genus Shewanella; species Shewanella sp. SP2S2-4. Next base: position 36,885 of record NZ_JAUOER010000028.1, on the reverse strand, counting down.
TTTTATTAAAGGGGCGGTAGCGACGTCTGTGTTATCTGCCTTACCCGTTAAGTGGGTATTTGCCGATCAGCTTCCCGCAGCCGTCACTCCTCTGGATATATCAGCATTAACTTGGACTAAGGCTGAGGATTTACCTAGTTACTTCAACGTGTTAAACACTCATCCACTGAATGCGTTTCCGCCGGAGCATAAACTCGCTCCTGCCGTGACGCCTGCTGATGCCTCATTTATCCGTTGGAATGGCATAGTGCCCGATTTTAAGGCGCTGGATGCTAAGACTTGGACTTTTAAAGTGGATGGCGAGTCTGTTATCACTCCAAAAACCTACACAATCGATGAACTTAAGCGCCGTTTTAAGCATTACACATTAGAGTTACTGATTGAATGTGGTGGCAATAGTCGTTCAGGCTTCTTTCCTAGCACGAAAGGCAATCAATGGAATAATGCCGGCGTATTTTGCTCCGAGTGGACGGGTGTGTTAGTGAGTGACGTGCTTAAGGATTGCGGTATTAAAGCCGATGCTGTTTATACGGGTCATCACGGTGTTGATCGGCATTTGAGCGGTAAAGGTGAGGCGATTTCACGCGGTGTGCCAATAAAGGCGGCGCTCGAAGAGCTGGGACTCATTGCATGGTCGATGAACGGCGAGGACATTCCTTATCTACATGGATATCCCTTGCGTATTGTGTTTGGTGGACGGCCGGGCTCCGTTTCGCAAAAAGCCGCTACGGGGATCAGTGTGCGCAATAAAGTGCATGATGGACATAAAATGGCAGCGCCAGCATATCAACTCCCTAAATATCCGATAGCGCCAGGTGAGTCCGTTGATGATAAAGACTATAAAATCATAGAAGAAATGATAGTGAAGTCCTTGATTACCGATCCTCAATCGGGAACAGAATTAGCCGTGGGCCAGAAGATAGCCATCGCAGGCCACGCTTGGGCGGGATTACGGGAAGTCGTTAAAGTGGAAGTGAGTTATGACTATGGCACCCGCTGGTATACCGCTGAGTTAGAAAAACCTAAAAACGTAGCGGCATGGCAGCAGTGGAAGATTGAATTGCAATTACCGTCGCAGGGCTATTATGAAATCTGGGCCAAAGCGACCGATAGTGAAGGTGATAGTCAGCCAGTCGTACAACCGCAATGGAATCCTAAGGGATATATGTTTAACGGCTGCCACCGTATTGCCGTGAGGGTGGTGTGATGAAATCGCATATCAATCAATTGATAGTGTGCGGGTTACTTTTCACTGGGGCGACGTTCGCTGCAGAGTATCCCGTGGACCCTCAATCGGGCCTCATTATGGCACCCGGTTGGGAGTTGGTTAATTATCAATGCAATGCCTGTCACACCAGCATGATTGTTACCCAAAATCGCGGTGATAAAGCGTTTTGGCAAGAAACCTTGCAATGGATGGTGGATACTCAAGGCTTATGGGACTTGTCGGATACTTGGAAGCCGACATTGAGCTATCTCAGTACTTATTATGGCCAAGCTGAAATGGATATGACTATCTTTAGGCGTCTGCCCATTGAATCAAGCCAGTTGCCTCCGCCTGTTAAGCCTGCCGTTAAGAAATCTCAATGAAAGCGTTTATCGTCAGTTTGCTCGTCTTGTGCGGTTTATCCACAGCGGTTTATGCAGAAGGTTATCAAGCAGATATTGAACGTGGTCAGGTGCTGGCTACGGCTCAATGTGAGTCATGCCATGGCAATGTGGTGATCACTATGGCTAAACAATTCCCAAACTTGAAGGGACAGAAAATAGCTTATCTCAATAAACAGCTTGTTGATTTTAAAACTGGTTTACGAGTAGATCCTTTGATGCAGGCGCAAGTCAGCGCGTTAAGCTCTGAGCAATTGCAAGATGTGGCGCTGTTTTATAGCCAGCAAGTTACACCGAACCTAAGTGCGAATTAGCGTTATTATGGGGACGATTTGAATGAAGTCCAATGTAGCTTGCTAGGAATGCAGGATGATGTTTCTTGGCCGCGATGATGAAGCGGCCTGTTAACCTAGACTGCGTTGTAAGCGATAGAAGTAGTCATGCCATTCTGCTTGCGCCGTTGCGGCTTGTTCATCGTCGACTAATTCGAATTTAACTGTTTGCCCTGGGCGAGTTTGGGCAAGCTTCCAAAGATCGGCTTCAATAATCACGGCTATTTGCGGATGACTGCTGGTGGTCTGCGCATCGGCAAGTAACACGAGTGGTTGCCCTGAAGTGGAGACTTGAACCACTCCGGGCGTGACTGTGTGTGATTGCACAGGGAATGGTTTTGCCAATGTTAACGTATCACCTTTGAGTATTGCACTCGCACGATCACTTTCAGCTGAAAGTTGCCACAGTGTTTGCCAGAATGTTTGCTGAGATTTCAACGAGAAGGCTTGAGTGTGCTTGGTCGCGAGTGCGCGAATATGCCCATCCCAACTTTTTTGAATTGCGCCAACTTGCCTTCTTAGTGGATGAGCTGAACCTAGGGTCAGGCGATCGCCCGCTTCTAATGCGCGGCCATGAAATCCACCGATACCTGAGGTTAAATCGGTAGCGGCAGAATTCATCACTAGCGGTACTTTAACGCCGCCATCAACGGCAATATAAGCACGCATGCCTTTGTTTCCCCCTCTAAGACTGAGTTTTTGCCCTGCCTTAATGGAGTAACGCCAGCCGCAAACTATGGGCTTATTGTCTATACGAGCATCGAAATCGGCACCGGTTAAGGCAATCCAAGCGTCGCGTTTAAACAAAAAAATCGATTGGCCGAAGGTCAATTCTAATACGGGTGTGTTATCTGGGTTTGATAATAGACGGTTTGCTAAACACAGGGCAGGTCTATCTAAGGCGCCAGCTTGGGTTACACCTAAATGTCGGTATCCCATGCGTCCGAGATCTTGAACTGTGGTTAGTGCACCCGCTTTTATTACCTCGATCATCAAATATTCCGTCGTTAGCTGGCGAGTATGTCGTGAATGACTTAAAGGGAGACGAAATACGTATCACTTTATGAAGGGTGGACATATTGTCAGCTAAATGATGCCGGAATGTAAGTTTTTTGAGGTTTCAAGTTGTAACCAAGATTGTCCTAATAGAGGCTACAATCATGGGATTGCTGGCGTCAGAAATGAATTGAATATGTTACACTTAAGCAAGCCATTAGCATGTCTGCAACGTGTTTATATATAGCTTTAGCGGATCAAAATGGATTTATTATGGGCAATATTTAACTGACTTTTTAACAATTATTTATAATGATAGGTTGATGCTTCTTGATTAAATCACTTTTTAATAAGCTCTTTAATATTCGCGATACAGCGACGGTTGAGAGGCCCAAAAGTTTTTCAACCACTGACTTAGGTAAGTCGCTTGAACCTGCGCGAAAGCCAGCTAAACCTCTCGAAGACATTAGTGTGGTATCAGTGGATTTAGCCGCACTCTTTTATAGTTTGTTGTTTCCGACACGGGTTAAGGACACTGGCGGTGTAGCTAATAATCTTGAACGTCGAGTCATGGCGGAGATAGAGCAGGCCTTGGCATCGCCACAATTGATCGCCGAAAAAGTGCTAAAGCTGCCGTCAAAGGTATTGGAGCTAGATCGTAAGCTGGCCGATCCTCAGTTTGATATTAAGGATCTATTAGCGCTTATTGAGCGAGATCCTTTACTGAGTATTGAGGTACTTAAGCTATGTAATTCCCCTGCGTTTAAACGTAGTGATAGGGATATCACCAGTTTGCAGCAGGCTTTGGTACAGCTTGGTCGTGAACAGTTAAGAAAGTTTGTCACCACTTGTCTAGTGCGTGAAATGTTGGATATCAAGCCAATTTATTTTCGTCGTTTCGGCGCTGAAATTTGGCGCCACTCGATGCAGGTCGCCTTTCTCGCCAGTGAGTTAAGCGATGAAGATCAAGATACGGCTTTTTTATTGGGCTTATTGCATGATGTCGGCAAGCTGGCCATTTTCAAAATGCTACTCGATGCGTTTGTGCAGGCGGAGCCCGGAGAACAGCCTAATTCTGGGTTATTTAGACAAGTGATGACGACGAAATCGTTAACCTTGAGTTCATTGCTCGCTAAGTATTGGCAGTTACCCAATACCTTTGAAACAGAATTAGACAAGCTCGCCAGTGTGAACTCGCGCCAGCAAGCTGGGCTCGCCGCTGTGATATGGCGGGCGAATGTGATCAGCGAGATTTCTATGCTGCATCAAGCAGGGCAATTGTCTCCTGAAATACTGGCGAATTTACTGCAGCAAGTTAACTTAGATCAAACTCAATTTGATGGCTTACATCAAAAACTGACGCAGTTCTGATTGGGCTGTTTAAGAAATCAGGGCAATAAAAAACGCGCTATTTAGCGCGTTTTTTATAAAGCGATAATTTAAAAAACGTTAGTATTGTTATTGCAGTAGTGATATATCCGCGACGTGCAGGAACTGCTCGCGTAGATTATTCAACAATGCTAAACGATTGTTTTTCAACGCTTCATCATCTGCCATTACCATCACATCTTCGAAGAACTGATCCACGCTTTCACGTAGGCCAGCTAACAAGGTTAAGGCTTGTTGGTAATCGGCATTGGCAAACAATGGTGCCAGCAGTGGTTGTAGCTCGTTCAACTTGGCCGCTAATGCTTGTTCTGCGGCTTCAGTTAACAGACTCGCATTGATCGTGGTCGGTAAAGCACCTTCAACCTTAGCCAGAATGTTCGATACACGTTTGTTCGCTGCCGCAAGTGCGCTAGAAGCTTCTAGGCTTCTAAAGTGTGATACCGCATTGATACGGCTATCAAAATCAGCTGGGCGTGTTGGGCGACGTGCTAGCACGGCTAAGATCACATCAACACCAATGCCTTTATCTTGATACCAAGCGCGGAAGCGTGCCATTAAGAACTCTAACACTTCATCGCTTGCATTGGCGTTGCTTAAGTTAGTGCCATGTAGAGCTTGTGCTTTAGCAATAAGATCAACTAAATCAAGTGGTAGCTTGTTTTCTACTATGATACGTAGCACGCCAATTGCTGCGCGGCGTAGGGCAAAGGGATCGGCTGCGCCTTTAGGCGCTTGGCCAATACCAAAGATACCGACTAAAGTATCGAGTTTATCTGCTAATGCGACAGCGCAAGATACGCCAGCACTTGGCACTGTATCGCCAGAGAACTTAGGTTTGTATTGTTCTTCCATTGCAACTGCAACGGCTTCGGTTTCACCATCGAGGCGGGCGTAATGCATGCCCATAGTGCCTTGAGTATCGGTAAATTCCATCACCATATTGGTCATCAAATCGGTTTTAGATAACAAACCTGCACGGGCTGCATCAACCGCATTCGCGCCAGTTTGCTCGGCAATAAAGGCGGCTAGGGCAGAGATACGATTTACTTTGTCTTTTAATGTACCCAGCTGCTGTTGGAACAAGACTGTTTCTAAGCTAGGTAAACGTGATTCCAGCGTGTGTTTTTTATCGGTATTAAAGAAGAATTCTGCGTCGGCAAGACGTGGACGAACGACTTTCTCGTTACCAGAGATAATTTGCGCAGGATCTTTAGATTCTATGTTGGTCACAAAGATAAAGTTTGGCAGTAACTTGCCCGCGTCATCAAAGACTGGGAAGTATTTTTGATCGCCCTTCATGGTGTAGACCAAAGCCTCAGACGGTACGGCTAAGAATTTTTCTTCGAAGCTGGCGGTCAATACCACTGGCCATTCAACCAAAGAGGCGACTTCTTCAAGTAGGCTATCTTCGATATCGGCTGTACCACCAATCTTAGCGGCGGCTTTTTCGGCATCGGCTTTGATCAATGCTTTACGGCTTTCGTAATCGGCGATGACTTTGCCTTTTTCTTTTAGGTCGGCAAGGTAGTGATCAGCGTGCGCTAATTCAAACTGCTTGAGTCCCATAAAGCGGTGACCGCGAACAGTGCGTGCCGATTTGATACCCAGCAATTCCCCTTCAATCAACTCACTGCCTAACAACATAGTCGCGGTGTGCACAGGGCGAATAAATTGGGTTTTATTATTGCCCCAACACATTGGCTTAGGAATGGGCAATTTATCGAGTGCACGTTGAGCCATAGCAGCGATCAAACTTTTTGTTTCGACGCCTTCAACTTTGGCGTTATGGACTAACCATTCGCCTTTATCTGTCACTAAACGTTCGGCTTGTTCAACAGTAATACCATTCCCACGCGCCCAACCTTCGGCGGCTTTCGTCGGCTTACCTTCAGCATCAAAGGCTGAACTCACGGCGGGGCCGCGTTTTTCAACCACTTTGTCGGCTTGTGCAAGGGCAAGTTCAGTGACGTTAATCGCCAGACGACGTGGCGCTGCGTACCAAACGGCAGAGCTAAATGCTAAATCGGCTTTGCTGAGTTCTTCGGTAAAGTTAGCTAAAAAGGATTCAGCCAGTTTACGTAGTGACTTAGGGGGTAACTCTTCTGTGCCTAACTCTATGAGTAAGTTTTCAAAATTCATGTTTTTACCTCTACTTACACATTGGGAAGCCAAGCGCTTCGCGTGCCTGATAATAAGATTCAGCGACCGCTTTCGCCATAGTACGGACGCGTAAGATGTAGCGTTGGCGCTCGGTCACTGAAATGGCATGGCGGGCATCGAGTAAGTTGAAGGCGTGCGAGGCTTTCATCACTTGCTCGTAGGCGGGCAGAGGTAAAGGTTTTTCCAGTGACAATAAATGCTGACACATTTTTTCGCACTGATCGAACAGGGTGAACATAAAGTCCACATCGGCGTGCTCGAAGTTATAGGTCGATTGCTCGACTTCGTTTTGATGAAACACATCGCCATAGGTGATGCGCCCAAGTGGACCATCGGTCCAAACGAGATCATAAACGCTATCAACACCTTGGATATACATAGCCAGACGCTCTAGGCCATAGGTGATTTCACCTGTGACTGGGCTGCATTCGATGCCGCCAACCTGTTGGAAGTAAGTAAACTGAGTTACTTCCATACCGTTTAGCCAGATTTCCCAGCCTAAGCCCCAAGCACCTAGTGTTGGTGATTCCCAGTTATCTTCTACAAAGCGGATATCGTGGATTTGAGTATCGATACCCAGCGCTTGCAGTGAGCCTAAATACAGCTCTTGAATATTGTCAGGTGAAGGCTTCAACACGACTTGGAATTGGTAGTAGTGCTGCAGACGGTTAGGGTTTTCACCGTAACGACCGTCCGTAGGGCGGCGCGATGGCTGCACATAGGCACTGCTCATAGGTTCTGGCCCTAAAGAACGTAGGAAAGTTTGTGGGTGGAATGTTCCAGCGCCGACTTCCATATCTAGAGGTTGAACGATTGCACAGCCTTGCTGTGCCCAATATTCCTGCAGGGTAAGAATGAAACCCTGAAATGTTTTTACGTCGTGTTTTGTCGTCATGTCTACTTGTCTACTGCCGTCAGCCTGAATAGAAAATGGGTTCGATTATACCTTGTAGATATCTGCTTATGTAGGTTATTTTTTACCTTCTTAATTAAAACAATAAGGTTATATACCATGGAAGAGATCCGTTGTGGCTGGGTAAGTGATGATCCCTTGTATCGTGAGTATCATGACAAAGTGTGGGGGCGGCCGGTTTATGATCCTAAGGAGCTGTTTGCTAAGTTGTGTTTAGATGGTCAACAGGCTGGATTATCGTGGATTACGATCCTGAAGAAACAACAAAACTATGAGCAGGCCTTTGCCAATTTTGAACCAGAAGCGATTGCTGGCTTTGATGAGGCGAAAGTGGAGGAACTTATGTTGAATCCCGGCATAGTGCGCAATCGCTTGAAGGTGAACTCTATTATCAAGAATGCCAAAGGATATTTGGCCTATACTGCCGATGGGAAGGATTTCTCTGCATTCTTATGGAGCTTTGTTGGGGGTAAGCCCATAGTGAATCAGTTTACTGCTATGTCGCAGGTTCCAGCGCAAACGCCGGAATCTGAAGCCATGTCAAAAGCGTTAAAGAAGCTTGGATTTAATTTCGTCGGCCCAACAATTTGTTATGCCTTTATGCAGGCGGTGGGCATGGTAAATGATCACCTTGTAGAGTGTATTTCCTACCAGGCCTGTGTTGATTCCTGTGCCGGTCAGCATCACTGCGAACATCGGTAATCGCTCATCTTGCTGATGTGATGTAGGACAGTACTCATAGCAATATTCGAGTTCTTGTCCATATACACAATAAATAATGCACAAAATGTAAAAAAGCATGTTCCACGTGGAACATGCTTTTATCTTCATTGGTGATATCTGGTTAAACCAAATAATTAAAACAGGAAAGCGACTCTCCCATTCATTCTAGCCTTGAGGATAGAGTTTAGATTTTCTCAAAGAAAAATGGCTTACGTTTTTCCTTATCCCCATTAAGCTCATTCATCGTCTCAGCATTAAAAAGCTTACCGTTGACCATGGTATAAGTGACTTTATCTGTGACGCGTATGTCGGTTAATGGATCACCATCAATAACGATTAAGTCTGCGAGCTTACCTGCTTTAATCGAGCCTAGCTGTTGTTCCATACCAAAGGTCGTCGCCGGATTAATGGTGGCCGTTTTCAATACCTCCATATTGCTCATGCCGCCTTGGGCGAACATCCACATTTCCCAATGTGCCGCTAAACCTTCACGCTGACCGTGGGCGCCAATATTGGGGTGAACCCCTAACTTATTGAGTTCGTTAGCCACTTTAGAAACATTGAAATGATTGTAGTGGCCATCTGGAGCATGCGGGCGTCGCATTGATCTCGCCTGTAATATATCGGCGGGGACATACATGGACAGGCGTGGATGCGCCCACACATCGGTTTTATCGTACCAGTAGTTTTCGCCTGAAATACCGCCATAGGCGACCACTAAGGTTGGGGTGTAACCGACTTTAGTTTGGCTCCAGAATTGTTTGATATCATTATAAATCGCTGCCACTGGCAGAGAGTGCTCAACCGTTGTGTGGCCATCGGCGACCATAGTGAGATTGTGTTGCAGCAAGCTGCCACCCTCAGGCACGACCATCATTTCAAGTTCACGTGCGGCAGCGATGACTTGCTGCCTCTGATTACGGCGTGGTTGGTTGTAGCTTTTTACGCTAAACGCCCCGACTTTTTTCAGACGTTCAAGATGAAACTTGGCATCATCGAGTGAGTCTATGTGCGATGTGTAACCTGGCGCATTGGCACCATACAATATGGTACCAGTAGAGAAAATACGCGGGCCAACTATGTGTCCTGCTTTTTGTTGCTCGGAAGCGGCAAAAATCTCTGTCGTGTCATTCGAGGGATCGTGAATAGTGGTGACACCCAAAGATAAACCAGAATAAAGCGCCCAGTTCTGTTGTGGCACAATTTCATCATCTGCTTGCGGTCCATGGGCGTGGCCATCGAATAGCCCTGGCATGATGGATTTGCCTTTGATGTCGATGATCTGTGCATCTTTTGGAATCGCGATATTGGCATCACCTACGGCGACAATATGATTGTCTTTGACTATGACCACGCCATTATCTATGACTTGGTCATTTTCCATCGTAATCACTTTGCCACCGACGAAGGCGATTGTTCCACGTGGAACATCGGCTTTTTCGGTAAAGCCCAAATTGATAATACTTGGCTGAGTCTTTTCATCTTTATTGAGATATCGAGTATCAACCTTGGCTTGATAAAGTTCGGGGCCAAGTGTCCAATATAGTTGGTTGCTTTTACTGCTCCAACTGATACTTTCACCCGCGCGGACACTCAATTGACTTACGGGTAAATTGTTGGCATTGGGTCCAATCTCAACGGTTTCACCGTGTTTAGCAAAAGGCGTCACCCAAACCTTAAAGCGTTCGGCGAAGGCGAGTTGCTCACCATCGGGTGAAACCCTAAACTCAGTCGCATGCTTGCTGCTGTAATGAACCCGTTTATCGAAGCCATCTAAGTTGATAGATGATAACTGTGGCGTTTCATCTTCGCTGCTATTCATAAAAAAGACGCGATCGGCATTGGCACCGAATTGAGCTTGGTAGCCATCGGCACTGATTTTCTTATTTTGTTTGCCTTTGATATCGACTTTATATAGTCCAGGCTCCTGCGACCAAGTTCTTGGTGTGAGGTTACCGCCTTGGGTTTTACGATACACCACAAGTTCACCATCGGGTGAAAAGGTGGGTTCTACGTACTTTCCTGGCTCAGATGTTAGCTGCTTAGGTTTGCCACCTTTGGCACTAATGACTTGCACTGTTCCTTGTTCTTGGTCATTCCAAGTGGTGAAAACAATATTTTTGCCATCGCGTGACCATTGGGGATACAGTTCTTCAATCCCATTATTGAGTTCAGTTAAGCGCGACATTTTTCCATCGGGTAATGATTTTAACCAAATCTTCCCTAGTGCTTCGAAGGCGACTTTACTGCCATCGGGAGAGACCTGCGCCATACGTAGCATTTTGACATCGAAAACATCTTTATCTATATCTTGCTTAAAGCGCACTGAGGGTTGTACTGCTAACTCAGTTTTTACGCTAAAGGGGATATCTGTGAGTGTTTTGCTGGCAACATTCAGGCGGTTAATCTTTCCCTTCGCCCAGAAGAAAATATCCTTGTTATCTTGAGTCCATGCCATTGTTGGATAGACGCCATGAATCGCCCAAGTCTCTTGCATATCACGGTCTAGTTCGCCAAACAGTTTAGTGGTTTCACCAGACTTGAGGTCGAGTAGGTAGAGTGATGAATTAAAATCATCGCGCTTTATATAGGCGAGCTTAGTGCCATCAGGACTCGGGGTTGGTCGAATTGCGCCACCGGTACCTTCAATTAAAATTTCAATGTCACCGGTTTGGGTATCATAACGTTTGATTTTGTAGATACCGTTAACTGAGTCCTTTGAATAGTGGAATGTTTTGCCTGGCGTATCATCTTGGCTAAAGTAGATATAACGGCCATCGGGCGAGTACGCGGGTTCGCCTAAATCTTTCTGATCATTTGGGCGTTCAGTTAGTTTTACGCCTTCGCCGCCAGCTACGTGGTATAGCCACACTTCACCCGCACCTAAACTGCGGCTGGCGGTAAAATGCTTACGTGCAACAAGATACTGAGAGTCAGGGCTCCAAGCTGGACTGTTTAGCAGCCTGAATGTTTCTTGGGTGACAGTTCGTGGATTGCTGCCATCAGCATCCATGATCCAAATGTTATCGCCACCATCGCCATCCGAGGTAAATGCGATGTGTTTGCCATCTGGGCTATAGACGGGCTGCATCTGCCAAGCAATACCTTGGGCTAATGGCTTAGCTTCACCGCCTGATACTGGGATTTGATAAATGTCGCCGAGTAAGTCGAAGACGATATGCTTGCCATCTGGACTGACACTAAGGTTCATCCAAGTGCCTTCATTAACGTCAATTTTGACTTGCTCTAAGGGGGCATTCGCTGGAGCGTTAACATTCCATTCGGCCTCCTTAGTTTCTGCTGCGTTAACGGCGAGGGTATTCATCCCTAGAGCGAGGGCGATATAAAGCGGGGTAAGTTTAGATTTCAACATGTCACTTCCTGTTATCGTTCTTATGGACTGCTTGAGTTGTATTAATTTTAAGATGAACTTTTGTTAATACTTAGTCTAGTTATCGCATAAATAGGGAAGAAGGAACACGTAAATACTGTTTCAATTGATGACCGAGGGAATGGAAAAGTAACGGCGATATAGATAAGAAAGCGGGCATAGCAGAAATAGAACCAAGTCAATTGGTTCTATTTACTGAGGAGTATGGAGATTTAACTAAGAGTAAGAGTGGCTGACTCGCTGGGAATAAAATTAGCTTGGATTCACCAGAGTGATCTCATCGCCTAAGTGGATCATGGCATCATTCAATACTCGGCAGGTTACACCACCTCGCCAATCTGGCCTGAGCGCGGCCTCTAAACCGATATGCGCTATTTCCATCTTTTTACAGGGATCGGTTTCACCCGTTATTTCAAGTCGCAACTCGCCGATCTGTAAATGTTTACCAACATCGGCACTACTAAATACGAGATCATCAACCAGCAGATTTGCTCTGCGAGTCGTCCATGGTAAATCTGCCTCGATACTATGGCAGGCCTGTTGCCACTGAATTTTAGAAAGCACAGTGACTTGGCGTTTGCCTGGACGACCAAACACATCTTTCTCTACGCCACTGAGTTGGGTGACATTGGCACAGAGAACTTCATTCATTGGGCCGCGCTTTACAGTTTTATAGGCAATCGCCAGCAGTTTTGGCATAGTTTCTCACATCCTTTGTTCATGATTAAGTCGTTAACGAATACGACTTAAAGTCCTTTTTTGATCAAATATTGATATGGCGTTTGTGTGGTTTCACTGGCAATTAAGGTGTGATCCATAAATTCACAAAAGCTTGGAATATCGCGCGTCGTAGCAGGATCATCGGCAATGATCAGCAGTGTCTCGCCGGTAGCCATTTGTCTTACGGTTTTACGCACCATCATTACAGGCTCTGGGCAGCGTAAACCAAGAGCATCGAGTCTATGCTGCGCGGTTGAGAAAGCGTCGTTCATATTACCTCTACTGAACGGTTAAGCAGAATTAGCTAATGTTACTCTAGCCCCCATGATAAACCAAGTTGGCGGTTTCAATTTGTGATCTGGTTTCATTGAGATGTTCTATCAATACGAATGTTAGATATTTAATGTTCCACGTGGAACATGATGACGAATGGGTTTAAAAATTACTCGACGGCTTTATCAACGCTTTGAGATTGAGAGATTGAATGGACATCTGCGGTACTATTCTCAGGTACTAAATCATTTGCTGCCGCCATAGTTTGTTGCTGCTGTTTGGATGCACGTTTGTAGCTATACATTCGCTGATCGGCTTTATGAATTAAGCTATTGGCTTCTTCATATTCGTAGGGTCCAGTATCAATAATGCCAAAGCTTAAGGAAATATTGTTTAAACTGAGTTTTATTTTTTGATTGAATCGAGTGATGAAATTATCCCGAGCTTGTTCTTCACGGCAGTTAGGCATAATGATACAGAACTCATCTCCACCATATCGAAAGCAATGATCCTCGGCCCGAGTGATTTCTTTAATCGCTTTTGCTACAGCGCGCAGTACTTCATCCCCAGATCTATGGCCTTGAGTGTCGTTGAATGACTTAAAATCATCTACGTCTAAGTAGATCACGCTGACGGGTTCTGCACGCCTTTGGGCTGCTCTGAGTATGCGCGTTGCGGTTTCTTGCAAGTGCCTTACATTGAGCAGGCCTGTTAAGGGATCGGTTTGCGACAATTCTTCTAACTGCTGGGTTCGCTCTTTGACTTTGCTTTCCATGCTTTGGGCATATTTTTCGGCTTTATCCTTAGCGTTCTCAATCTCGGATACTAAGCTGCGAATATAAGTATCAAATACCAGCGTGACATCAAACAGCACCAGTTTATCAATCGCGACACGGATACATTCGCCTTGATGTGTATCTTGCACTGAACAGTTGATCACGGCGTAGATAAGCTCTTTTAGCGTGTGTACCGCAGACAGGTAAAGCTTAGGCTCAACACCAATGCGTTTATGGACTAACCCAATCCGCAGGCGATTGTTTACGTACTCAAGATCATAAACACCATTAAATAAATCGAGCACATATCTTCTCTGTGCGGTACGTAAGCGGGCAAGGGTGTCAGAGTCTCCGATCAGCAGCGCAATTTCTGAAACGCTGGTTTGTAAGCCATAAAAGTCATCGACGATTTTATCTATGTTTTCTTCAATGATGGGCTTAAAGGATTGTAGGGCCTTTACGTCCGCCCCAGTAAAAGAGAAGAGCGCCTTACGAGACTCGATCTCCAGTTCAGTGATCCGCATTTGTTCGAAAAGGGTCTGTTCCGTTTGTAGCATCAGGCATTCCTCTTGTAAAACAACGAATTGCATCCTTGCACTACACTGCCTAGATTTGGCTGATGATTGCTTGCCTGTTGTCGTCCACAATAGCCAGTGATGCCCTTGTAGTTAAGTTGATAACGGACTGATTTTCAAATGAACAGCAGAAGAAATGAGAAATATTAATATTTACGCTGGCAGAAAATTTGGCATAAAAAAGCCGGAACAAGTTCCGGCTTTGAAATTATTCTAGTAACGAATTAAACGCGTTCGAATACAGTGGCGATACCTTGGCCTAAACCAATACACATGGTCGCTAACCCTAAGGTCGCGTCTTTGTCTTCCATTAAGTTGATCAGCGTCGTAGAGATACGAGCGCCTGAACAACCCAGTGGGTGACCTAGTGCAATTGCGCCGCCGTTGAGGTTGATTTTGTCATCAACCACATCTGCTAAACCTAAATCTTTCACACAAGGTAAAGACTGAGCAGCAAATGCTTCGTTAAGTTCAATCACATCTAAATCGGCAACGGTAATACCAGCGCGAGCCAGTGCTTTTTGCGTGGCTGGCACTGGGCCGTAACCCATAATAGCCGCGTCACAACCTGCAACCGCCATAGAGCGAATGCGTGCACGAATTGGTAAGCCAAGTGCACGCGCTTTAGATTCTTCCATGATCAACATGGCTGAGGCGCCATCAGACAGTGCAGAAGAAGTACCAGCAGTCACAGTACCGTTTACTGGATCAAATACGGGACGCAGTGTAGCCAAAGATTCCATTGTGGTTTCTGGGCGGATCACTTCGTCTTGCAGGACTTTAATTAAGGCACCATTAGCATCGTGACCTTCAATGCCATAGATTTCTTTGGCAAAGCGGCCTTCAACCGTCGCAGCATAAGCGCGTTGGTGTGAACGTACCGCAAACGCATCTTGCTGCTCACGGGTAATGCCGTGCAGTTTACCCAGCATTTCAGCCGTTAAACCCATCATGCCAGAGGCTTTTGCAACGTTGTTAGCAAGACCTGGGTGGAAGTCGACACCATGGCTCATCGGCACGTGGCCCATGTGTTCTACGCCACCAATAATAAAGGTGTCGCCCATGCCAGTCATAATCGCACGTGCAGCTTGATGGATAGCATCCATTGATGAACCACATAGGCGGTTAACTGTCACAGCGCCAGCAGTCTTTGGAATGCCCGCTAATAGCGAAGCGTTACGGGCGATGTTGAAGCCTTGCTCTAGGGTTTGTTGCACACAACCCCAAATCACGTCTTCAATCAGGTTTGGGTCGAGTTGCGGGTTACGCAGCAACAGACCTTTCATTAATTCGGCAGACAGAGTTTCTGCACGCACATTACGAAATACGCCAGCCTTTGAGCGGCCCATCGGAGTACGGATGCAGTCTACGATAACAGCTTGTTTCATGATTAAATTCCTTTCCCGCTAATTAGGCTTGGTAGTAGCTACCGTTATTGGCTGCTAATGTGCGCATCGCATCTGTGACTTGATACAGACCGCCCAAGTGAGCGTACTTGTCTGCTAAGGCGACAAAGTTCGCGACACCCATGGTATCCAAGTAACGGAACACGCCGCCTCTGAATGGCGGGAATCCTAAGCCATAAACTAGGCCCATATCCGCTTCGGCAGGCGATGCGACAATACCTTCTTCTAAACAGCGCACGGTTTCGATGATCATAGGGATCATAGTACGGGCAATAATGGCATCGGCTTCAAAGGCTTTTAACTCGCCAAAGGCATCTTTCAATAGGCCGTAGCTCGTTGGATCGACATCTTTCTTCGGCTTGTCACGGCTATCGACTGAATAGACATAGAAACCTTTGCCATTTTTCTGGCCAAGACGTTTGTTCTCAAACATCACATCAATCGCATCAGTGCCTGATTTACCCATGCGATCAGGGAAACCTTCAGCCATAACAGCTTGGGCGTGATGACCTGTGTCTAAACCGACTACGTCGAGCAGGTAAGCTGGACCCATTGGCCAACCGAATTGTTTTTCCATCACTTTGTCGATTGCAGCAAAGTCGCCACCTTCGGCAAGTAAGCCGTTAAAGCCTGCAAAGTAAGGGAAGAGTACGCGGTTAACGAAGAAGCCTGGGCAATCATTAACAACGATTGGGGTCTTGCCCATTTTGCTGGCATAAGCCACAACAGAGGCGATGGTTTCTTCAGAGCTGTGCTCGCCACGGATAACTTCGACCAACGGCATTTTATGCACTGGGTTGAAGAAATGCATACCGCAGAAACGCTCAGGTTTCTTCATGCTCTTAGCGAGCAAGTTGATTGAAATTGTTGAGGTGTTTGACGCGATAATTGCATCTTCACTCACATAACCTTCAACTTCGGCTAAAACCTGTGCTTTGATTTTTGGATGTTCAACAACGGCTTCAACGACAACATCACTGTGTTTAATCGCGGCATAATCTAACGAAGGCGTGATGTTGTTCAGCACTTTAGCCATTTTTTCTGGCGTTGAACGGCCACGGGCGACTTGGGCAGACAGCAGTTTAGCGGCTTCATTGAGGCCTAAATCTAATGCTGGCTGGGCAATGTCTTTCATGACAATCGGTGTGCCTTTGCTGGCGCTTTGGTAAGCGATGCCGCCGCCCATAATGCCTGCGCCTAATACGGCCGCGTTGTTTACTTCTTTCGCTAACTTGCCGGCTTTCTTCGCTTTGCCTTTAACAAATTGATCATTAAGGAAAATACCGATAAGCGCTTTAGCAACGTCGGTTTTCGCTAGCTTGATAAAGGCTTGATGTTCGATTTGTAATGCTTCAGCACGACCTTTAGTCGATGCCTGCTCAATCACGCTTACAGCAGCCATTGGTGCAGGGTAGTGTTTACCCGCAACCGCAAACACCATGCCTTTGGCTGTGGTGAATGACATCATAGCTTCAAGTTTTGGCAGTGTTAGCGCAGACAGTTTACGGTGACGACGTGCTTGCCAATCCAGCTTTTCAGCAACAGCATCTTTCAGCATTTGAATCGCAGCAGCTTCTAACGCTTGTGGTGCAACCACGGCATCAACAGCGCCGACTTTCAGTGCATCTTCAGCGCGTTGGTCTTTACCTGTGGTGATCCACTCAAGTGCGTTATCTGCACCAATCACACGTGGCAGACGAACTGTGCCGCCAAAACCTGGGATGATGCCGAGTTTAGTTTCGGGTAAACCGATTTTGGCTGTGGTGTCTGCGATACGGAAATCGGTTGCCAGAATGGTTTCACAGCCGCCACCTAAGGCAAAGCCTTTGATTGCTGATGCGGTTGGGAAAGGCAAGTCTTCGAGTTTGTTGAAGACTGCGTTGGCTTGTTCAACCCAAGAGAGCAATACGGCGTCATCTTGTGCGAACAGGCCTAAAAATTCGGTAATGTCGGCGCCCACAATAAAGGTATCTTTACTTGAGGTCAGCACTAACGCTTTGATATTGGAATCTTGCTTGATGCTGTCTAATGCCGCATCGAGCGAGGCGAGGGTTTCTCTGTCGAATTTGTTCACCGAACCGGGTGCGTTAAAGCACAGCTTGGCAATATTATCCTCGAGTAACTCAACCTGAATTGTAGGACTTTGGTAGATCATTGCTTGCTTCCTTTTGGCTTAAAAGTGATACCCACCATTATGTGTTGGTGCTAGTACGACTCTCTATCTCACAGCAGCTTCGGCCATCATTTGACCAGTTGTGTGCCAGTGTGCTTCGAAATTCGATAAATTACAACACCCAATTTAAACGACTGTTTAATTTCTTGTCGGCTAGAGTGATTTTTCACCTTTGTGATACACTGCACTGAGTGTAGAACAGCTAGAATGCGTTAAATCACTTTGCGGATAAATAGGTCTTTGTGGCTGTTTACCTTAGACGTTTAAACGCTGCAGCTATGCTAGGGTTGAACATAACTCTTAAAGATAATCATGACGTTATCGCTTTAATGTTCTTTGTTCCGCAGCCATGTATTTTAGATAGAGTGACAGTTTAGTGTTTTGATTGAATCTGTTGTTCATGATCAGATTAAGATTATGTGAGCAAATTCGGCTCATATTATTAACTTTTATTCATTGCAGGAGATGACAAATGGATCAGTTGGCTCATCACTATCGTGCTCATATTGCCGAGTTAAACCGTCGAGTCGCAGAGATTTTGTCTCGAGAAGCCTTGTCTGGTTTAGTGATCCATTCGGGTCAGCCGCATCGGATGTTTTTGGATGATATCAATTATCCCTTTAAGGCAAACCCGCACTTCAAGGCATGGTTGCCTGTGTTGGATAATCCGAATTGTTGGTTAGTGGTCAACGGCCGTGATAAGCCGCAGCTGATTTTTTATCGTCCTGTGGATTTTTGGCACAAAGTGTCTGATGTGCCTGATATGTTTTGGACTGAGTATTTCGATATTAAGCTGCTAACCAAGGCTGATAAGGCCGCTGAGTTTTTACCGACAGATATCGCTAATTGGGCCTATTTAGGTGAGCATTTAGATGTGGCCGAAGTGTTGGGTTTTACCAGTCGTAATCCCGATGCTGTGATGAGTTATCTGCATTACCACAGAACCACTAAAACCGAATATGAGCTAGAATGCATGCGCCGCGCGAATCAAATTGCGGTGCAGGGACATTTGGCTGCTAAAAATGCCTTTTATAATGGTGCGAGCGAGTTCGAAATCCAGCAGCACTATTTATCTGCAGTTGGCCAGAGCGAGAATGAGGTGCCCTATGGCAATATCATCGCCCTTAACCAAAATGCGGCGATTTTGCATTACACCGCACTTGAACACCAAAGCCCTGCGAAACGTTTGTCATTTCTTATCGATGCCGGCGCGAGTTACTTTGGCTATGCCTCTGATATCACCAGAACCTACGCATTCGAGAAGAATCGTTTCGATGAATTGATCACTGCGATGAACAAGGCACAGCTAGAGCTTATCGACATGATGCGTCCGGGCGTGCGTTATCCCGATTTACACTTGGCCACCCACGCTAAAGTCGCACAAATGCTATTGGATTTTGATTTAGCCACAGGTGATACCCAAGGTTTGGTCGATCAAGGCATAACCAGTGCTTTCTTCCCCCATGGCTTAGGTCACATGTTAGGCCTACAAGTGCATGATGTTGGCGGCTTCTCCCACGATGAACGCGGAACTCATATTGCGGCGCCAGAGGCTCATCCATTCCTACGTTGCACCCGCATTTTAGCGCCAAACCAAGTGCTGACCATGGAACCCGGGTTATACATTATCGATACTTTGCTTAATGAGCTTAAACAAGATAGTCGTGGCCAACAGATCAATTGGCAAACGGTGGATGAGTTAAGGCCTTTTGGCGGTATTCGTATCGAAGATAACGTTATAGTGCATCAAGATAGAAACGAGAACATGACCCGTGAACTTGGCTTGGCTGATTGATATAGGGTTAAGATTAGGGCGGATGTGTGCTCGAAAGTTATAGCGTTCCCTGTGAAGATATCGTGATTGAAGAAGAGATAAAGCATAGCCGCTTTATCTCTTTTCTGTTTCATTGCGATAGCTTTGATAAATTTAAGTTAGCACTCACTGACATAAAGCGTGACTATCCCGGCGCAAGCCATTATTGCTCTGCTTTTGTGGCTGGCGCACCGGATGATAGCGTCTTAATTGGTTCGAGTGATGATGGTGAGCCAGCAGGTAGCGCTGGTCGCCCTATGTTAGCTGTGCTGCAAGGGGCGAATATCGGCGAAGTGGGTGCTGTTGTGGTGCGTTATTATGGTGGCACTAAGCTAGGCGTAGGTGGACTGGTTCGGGCTTATACGTCGGGCTTACGGCAAGGTTTGGTTCAATTGCCGACGCGACTTAAACAGTTACGTTATCCCGCCAAGTTGCATTGTGATTATGCGCAGCTACGCGATGTGGAGCATCTATTACAACAAATGGATGCCGTGATTATCGATAAGCAATTTGCCGCAGCGGTCGATATTGTGTTTGAGATAGGTCGGCAGCAACAGGCATTACTGTGTGAGTCGCTGGCGACGCTCAGTCAGGGAAGTTTGAGGCCTGAGTTTGAGCTGTGATGCCTGCGTAAATTATGCCAAAATAGCCCAAATGCTGAAAATACCTTTGCAGCCAATGGAATGATTGAACTCGCTTAATGCAATATAAAACCATAATACGAATCATAGGCCTGCTGATTGGTTTATTTTCAATCACTATGCTGCCACCAGCACTGATCGCTGTTTGGTATAACGATGGCGGCGGCACGGCGTTTATGCAGGCATTTTTTGTCAGCCTATTTATTGGTTTCTGGCTCTGGTATCCCAATCGCCACTGTAAAGAAGAATTGCGTACCCGAGAGGGTTTCTTGATTGTGGTCCTATTCTGGACCGTACTGGGTTCTATCGGTGCTTTACCGTTTATCTTCTCGAGTCAACCCGACCTCAGCTGGACCGATAGTTTCTTCGAATCTTTCTCTGCGTTAACCACCACCGGAGCCACAGTGATTGTCGGGCTCGACTTCTTACCTAAAGCCATTCTGTTTTATCGTCATATGCTGCAATGGCTCGGCGGTATGGGGATTATTGTGCTCGCCGTGGCGATTTTACCTGTGCTTGGCGTCGGGGGAATGCAGCTCTATCGCGCTGAAATTCCGGGCCCAGTGAAAGACAGTAAGATGACCCCGCGGATCGCCGAAACCGCTAAGGCACTGTGGTATATCTATTTACTGTTAACTATTTCCTGTGCAACCGCCTATTGGCTGGCGGGCATGAGTGTGTTCGATGCGGTTTGCCATTCATTTTCTACTATCGCTATTGGCGGTTTTTCGACCCACGATGCCAGCATGGGGTATTTCGATAGCTCAGTGATTAACCTTATTTGCGTGTTCTTTTTAATCGTTTCTGCGGTGAACTTTAGCGTGCATTTTGCGGCATTTTCGCGCCGAGGGATTAACGTTAAAGTCTATTTTAAAGATGCCGAATTTAAGATGTTGGTGGCGATTCAACTCATTCTCACCGCGATTTGTTTCCTCACGCTTTATCATTCGGGCATTTATGATTCGCCGGAAGAAACCTTAGATCATGCCTTATTTCAGGCGGTTTCCGTGGCCACTACCGCAGGGTTTGGTACTGAAAGCTTCCACATGTGGCCGCTGTTTTTACCTATTCTATTGATATTTTCGAGCTTTATCGGTGGCTGTGGCGGATCGACTGCGGGTGGGATTAAGGTGATTCGGGTCATTTTGCTGCTGTTACAGGGCTCGCGCGAATTAAAGCGACTGGTTCATCCTAAGGCGATGTTCTCTATCCGTATTGGTTCTAAAGCTTTGCCTGATCGCGTTGTTGATGCCGTGTGGGGGTTCTTCTCTGCCTATGCGCTGGTGTTTGTGATCTGTATGCTTGCACTCATGGCGATGGGATTAGATGATATTACCGCCTTTAGTGCCACCGCAGCTTGCTTAAACAACCTAGGCCCAGGCTTAGGTGCTGTAGCCAGTAACTACGCTAGTATTGGCGATGGCGCCAAATGGGTATTGGTCGTGGCTATGCTGTTTGGTCGCCTCGAAGTATTTACCTTACTGATTTTGTTTACGCCAACTTTTTGGAAGAATTGATCATGCAGACGTTAATAATTTATTCGACAATTGATGGCCAAACATTGGCAATTTGCCAAAAAATGAAGACGATTGCTGAGCAGGCGGGAGAGCAGGTTTCGCTGGTCACATTAGAGCAGGCTGATGCGTTGAGCTTAGCTGATTTTGATAAAGTGCTGATCGGCGCCAGTATTCGTTATGGTAAGCATAGACCTGAACTTTACCAGTTTGTGAACCGCCACCATGCGGTGCTCGATACTAAGATTAATGGCTTTTTTACCGTTAATGTCGTGGCGCGCAAACCCTTAAAGAATACGCCTGAAACCAATCCTTATATGCAAAAGTTTCTGCAGCTTTCACTGTGGCAACCTCAGCAGTTAGAAGTGTTTGCGGGCAAGATTGATTATCCTAAATACGGTTTCTTCGATCGCACTATGATACGTTTCATCATGTGGATGACTAAAGGGCCAACCGATATCACAGGCACCTTTGAGTTTACCGATTGGGAAAAAGTCGACGCCTTCGGTAACCACTTTAGCCAGCACTAAAAACCATTAAGCCCTAATCACTTGCAAGCGATTAGGGCTTAAATTTAAGCTAGCTTTACCGTGTTACACTGCGCAGTAGCGGCTATGCAGAATCGAAATCACTTGGGTGACTTGTTCGTTCTTGAGCTTGTAGTAAACAATTTGCGAGCTCTTACGGGTATCCACCAGATCTTCAGCGCGTAATACGGCTAAATGCTGGGATAGTGCCGACTGGCTTAATGGCACAGTGGCATTGAGTTCAGTTACGCTCAACTCTTTGTCTAGTAATAGGCACAAAATCATTAGGCGATAAGGGTTCGCTATGGCCTTAAGCCATTTAGCCGCACTTTCCGCATTAGTTACCATTGCAGCTACATCTATGTCATTTTGCATAAGGTCACTCACTTCATCGCTTTTGATTAGATAATTCTAATTGAACACCTGTGTTTACGCAATCATACTGCTCAGCCATGCAGATCTCAATTTTTGCATCTCAGAATATGAGATACGGCTGATTTGTGATCCTATCAGAGGTTTATTTAACGTAATCTTGCCACAATGGTGACATTAACTCAGTGGATCGGTAATTCCCTATGACACGCGTTCTCGTACTTTATTTTACCCGTGGTGGCCACACGGCCAAGATTGCCAATGCAATTGCCGACCAATTAACCTTTCGTGGCGCTAAGGTCGATCTCGTTGATATCAATAGTGCTGCCGCGACTTGTATCAATTGGCCCGATTACGAGGTCGTCGCCTTAGGTGCCTGCGTACTCTATGGCACCTATGATAAGAGTGTGTTCAAGTTTATCGAGCAACATGCAGAGGCTTTGGGTGCATTGCCAAACAGTTTCTTCTGCGTCAACGTGGTGGCGAGAAATCCAGAAAAACGTATTCCTGAGAATAATAAATATCTGCAAAAGTTCATCGCCTTATCGCCGTGGACGCCAGCCGATCTTAAAATTATTGCGGGGAAAGTGGATTATCCTTCATGGCCTTGGTACGACAGGTGGATGATCCAGTTGATTATGAAAATGACCAAAGGCCCAACCGATCCTAAGTCGGTTATCGATTACACCGACTGGGCAGATGTGAAGGTCTATGCCGATCATCTGTTGGAATTAGCTGACGTTACCGCTATTTAGGACTGGTCAGGCTTAATAAAAAAGGCGCTTAACAAGTTAAGCGCCTTTTTAGTATCCAAGCTCTACAGAATTAATACTTCCAAAAACTCGGGTGGAATAACACTGCTACGGTCAGAATTTCTAAACGGCCGAGGAGCATACCGAGTGACAAGGCCCATTTCGCTACGTCGGGCAGGGTTGAGAAATTACCCGCAGGGCCAATAATTGGGCCTAAACCTGGACCTACGTTGGTGACCGCTGTGATAGCGCCAGTAAAACTGGTCATAGGGTCGAGCCCAGTGAGCACTAAAATTACTGACAAGCCAACAATCACCATCACAAACAACAGCACGAAAGTGATCAGCGAGCGCACGATATCTTCACTGATGATACGATTGTTGTAGCGTTCCCTAAAGATACCGTTTGGATGACATTGCTGTTTCAACTGCTCACGCATAATGGCGCCAGCGATTTGAAAGCGGAAGATTTTAATCCCGCCAGAGGTTGAGCCAGAGCAGCTTCCGACAAACATTAAAAACAGGAAAGCTATATTGGCAAAGCCCCCCCAAGCACCGTAATCCGTTAAGCCATAACCTGTGGTGGTCACCACAGAAACCACGTTAAAGCTGGATAAACGCAGCGCATCGAGGAGTTCAATATCGCGGGTTTGCCACAGCCAAAAGCCAATAAAACAGGACACAAAGGTCAGGAAAAATAAGAAGCCTTTGACCTGAGCATCGTTCCAAATCCGCAGATCCCTTTGCTGTATGGTGTGCACAAACATGAGTAGCGGTAAGCCACCCGCCGCCATAAAGAACACGCCAACCCAGTGAGCCGAGTGGGAGAACGCGGCCATTGAGCTATCAGATGTTGAGTAGCCGCCGGTTGATAGGGTGGTCATGGCATGGTTGATGGCTTGAAACCAAGTCATCCCCGCCAGATGATAGGCAACGCAGCAGGCAACAGTCAGCAAAATATAAATAAAGAATAAGTACTTAGCCATGCTCTGGGTGCGTGGTACGGCTTTATCGCTCCAATCCGAAGATTCAGTGCGGAACAGCCGCATACCACCGACGTTCAAGAAGGGCAGAATGGCCACCGCCATCACAATAAAGCCAATCCCACCAAGCCACTGCAATAAAGAGCGCCAGATTAAAATGCTGTGATCCATGGTATCCAACCCCGAGAGCACAGTAGAACCTGTGGTCGTGATGCCGGACATAGTCTCAAAGAAGGCGTCGGTATAGCCAATCCCGTGATACAGGGTAAAGGGCATGGCCGCAAACAGGCTCACGATCAACCACGTCAAGCTGGTCAACAGGAACATATCGCGGATATTGAGGTTAATGGTTTTACTCTGGCCATTGTGTAAACACAAGCTGGCACTAATGCCTGTCACTAACGCCGACAGCATGAAAGAGCCCACGGTTTCCTCGGCATTAAACACGGCGAGGAGCAGTGGGATCAACATGAAGGCTGTCAGCATGGACAAAAACAGCCCTAAAATAAACAATAGTGGTCTAAAGTTCAGCATAAGTTGGCTTACTTAGGTTCTTAGAAGAAGAAAGCACTTGGTTGGAAAAGCTTCTCGACTTCGCCGACAAACTTTTTATTCACTAGGAATAAGATCAC
The DNA here is from genome assembly GCF_031932025.1 of Shewanella sp. SP2S2-4. Classification (NCBI taxonomy): domain Bacteria; kingdom Pseudomonadati; phylum Pseudomonadota; class Gammaproteobacteria; order Alteromonadales; family Shewanellaceae; genus Shewanella; species Shewanella sp. SP2S2-4. The sequence goes on along the minus strand of NZ_JAUOER010000028.1, from coordinate 12,217 downwards.
GTGATCCCCTTGCTCTATCACGGTTTTGTCGTGGGCCATTAATACTTCGTCGTTGCGGACAATAGCACCAATGGTGGTTCCCGGTGGCAACTTAATATCACCAATGGCTTTGCCAACGACTTTAGACGTGCTGGCATCTCCATGGGCAATGGCTTCAATTGCCTCGGCGGCGCCGCGACGTAGGGAGTAAACGTTACAGATATCACCCTGACGGATATGGGTTAACAGTGCCGAAATGGTGGCTTGTTGGGGTGAGATAGCAATATCGATGTTAGCTTCTTGGACGATATCGACATAGGCTTCGCGCTGGATCAGCACCATGACCTTTTTTGCGCCCATACGTTTTGCCAGTAATGCTGACATAATGTTGGCTTCGTCGTCATTGGTCACCGCAATAAATACGTCGGTTTGATCTATGTGTTCTTCGAGCAGTAATTCTTGATCTGAAGCGTCACCGCAGAACACGGTAGTATTTTCCAGTTGCTCTGATAAGGCTTCAGCCCGTTCATACTTATGCTCAATTAGTTTAACTGAGTGGGTGCGCTCAAGGCGTTTGGCTAAACCTAAGCCTATGTTACCGCCACCGGCGATCATAATGTTGCGGTAAGAGTTATCGAGCTTTTGCATTTCGCTCATCACAGCGCGAATGTGGCGACTGTCGGCGACGAAGAAGACTTCATCATCGGCTTCGATAATAGTGGTACCGCGAGGCATGATAGGGCGGCCTTGGCGGAAAATCGCCGCAACCCGGGTATCAATATTCGGCATGTGTTCGCGCAGTGCCGCTAACGCATTACCCACCAGTGGACCGCCATAGTAGGCGCGAACGGCCACTAGGCTTAGCCGTCCTTCGGCAAATTCGAGTACTTGTAGCGCGCCGGGATATTCAACAAGTCGCTGAATGTAAGCGGTCACTAACTGTTCAGGGGCGATTAATTCATCGATCACGAAGCCACCACGGGGGCGACCGTCGCTATTTTTGGTTTCACTGTCGATAAAGAGTTTATCGCGCATCGCCAGATAGGGTTCTGAGCGAATACGGGCAATTTTTGTTGGCGTGCCGAAAAGGGTATAAGCAATCTGGCAGGCGGCCATGTTGCATTCATCGCTATTGGTTACCGCGATCAGCATGTCGGCATCTTCTGCGCCCGCTTCTCTGAGCACATCGGGGTGGGCTGCATGGCCCGCCACAACGCGAAGGTCATATTTATCTTGCAGGGCGCGTAGTCTGGATTTGTCATGATCGACTATGGTGATGTCATTATTCTCACCTACCAAATTCTCGGCCAAGGTTCCCCCGACTTGACCCGCACCTAATATGATAATTTTCATGGCCTTGCTTACTTCCTAATCGGTCGCTTTTAATAAACGGGCGTAATAGAACCCATCCATATTGTCTTGTCCTGGCGTGATTTGCCAACCTATATCCTGTGGCGAATTTTGCTGGGAGAGTGTGTCTAGCTTAGCATCTGCCGTTCTCTCTAAAAACGCACTGATCTGGTCGCGGTTTTCCTGCGGTAAAATCGAGCAAGTAGCATAAAGAAGCGTGCCACCGGGTTTGAGCCACTTCCAGCAATGATCGAGAATTTGCTGTTGTAGTTCAGCCAGTTCTTCGATGTCATGGTTTTTACGTAACCATTTAATATCGGGATGGCGGCGGATCACTCCTGTGGCCGAGCATGGCGCGTCCAGTAAGATACGATCAAATTGTCCACCTTGCCACCATGAGTCAATATTGGCCGCATCGCCATGGATAAGCTCCGCTTTTAATGACAAGCGGTCAAGGTTCTGTTGCACGCGCTCGAGGCGTTTGGCATCAAAGTCGACGGCAACCAGTTTAATGCTTGGTTCAAGTTCGAGTAGATGACAGCTTTTGCCACCGGGCGCCGCGCAGGCATCGAGGATTAACTCATTCGCTTGTGGCGCCAGTAATGTCGCCGCCCATTGCGCCGCGCCATCTTGCACAGAGGCTGCACCTTCATGAAAGCGTGGCAGTGTGGCGACATCCTTTGGATGCGCCAAGAGAATGGCATCGGCACTGCTGCCTTCGCTCGCTTCAATCTCGAGTTCGGCTAAGGCGGCGAGGTATTCGGCACGGCTCTGGGATAAGCGATTATTACGCAGCCACATAGGTGGGCGTTCATGGCTTTGTTGAATGATGTCTTGCCACTGCTCGGGATAGGCTTCTTTCAAGCGCTTAATCAACCAAGCGGGCGTGTTGTAGCTTAAGGTATCTGACTCAGTGCTTAGCGGCGAAAGCTGGCGCTGAATGTTGCGCAGTACGCCATTAACGACCTTAACCATGCCTTCAAATTTTAACTGGCGACAGGCTTCGGCGGTTTCTGAAATCGCGGCGTGGCTTGGAATGCGAGTGAAGTAAAGTTGATAGCAACCTATGAGCAGCAGCTGGTGGATAATCCTTTGCTTACCTTTGAGTGGTTTCGCTAGGCATTCACTGATGCGTTTCTCTATTTGCGGCAGAGTGCGCATCACGCCGTAACAGAGCTCGGCGAGTAGGGCTTTATCTTTGCCGCTGGAAAGGTGCTTTTGCTGATCGGGCAATGCCACTGAGAGTGACACGCCTTTTTCTAATACTTCGAAGATGGCTTTCGCAGCCAGTGCGCGCAAGTTCATACTATTGTGCCTCGTTTGCGAGGCGAGTATTCGGGCTAAACCATTCACCTCGTGCATTGAGTATATCGGCAACATTGAGCGGCTTTTTCCCCGGCAGCTGCATACTCAGCAGGGTTAATACGCCGTCGGCGGTGGCGACTTCTATGCCTTTTTTGCTGGCGCTGATAATAGTGCCGGGAGCGGCTGTGCTGGTGGTTTCGCTAACTTGGGTCTGCCACACTTTAATAGTATTGCCTTGGTGCTCAAAGTAACTCACAGGCCAAGGATTAAAGGCTCGGACTTCTTGCCAGAGTTGCTTGGCAGATTTATTCCAATCGAGTCTGGCTTCTTCTTTACTGAGTTTTTCTGCGTAGTTCGCTAGGGCTTCATCTTGTTTTTCAGCGGCTAAGGTGCCGTTTGCTAGACCTTCTAGGGCTTGCAATAGGGCAACAGGACCTTGTTCAGCCAATTTCTCGTAAAGGCTGGCTGAGGTGTCGCTATCTTCAATCGGCAGAGTGGTTTTCAGTAGCATATCGCCGGTATCTAAACCCACATCCATCTGCATAACGGTCACGCCAGTTTCTTTGTCGCCGGCCCAAAGTGCGCGTTGGATCGGTGCGGCACCACGCCAGCGTGGCAAGATAGAACCGTGAACGTTAATACAACCTAAACGTGGTGTATCTAATACGACTTTTGGCAAGATCAGACCGTAGGCAACTACCACCATAATATCGGCATTTAGCGCGGCAAGTTCTTGTTGCGCGGGTTCTTTACGTAATGAACCCGGTTGATACACAGGAGTATTGTTGGCGACGGCGAGTTCTTTTACTGGGCTGGCGGTCAGTTTCTTGCCGCGGCCAGCGGGTCTATCGGGCTGAGTGTAAACGCCAATCACATTGTGGTGTGAGTTAAGCAGTGCTTGTAAGTGGCGAGCGGCAAAATCCGGTGTTCCGGCAAAGATGATGTTGAGTGGTTTCAAATCTGATCCTATGCTTCTTTGGCGTCCAATCGGGCCGCTTTTTCAAGTTTTTGTTTGATCCGCTGACGTTTTAGCGGTGACAGATAATCGACAAACAATTTGCCTTTGAGGTGATCCATTTCGTGTTGAATGCAGATAGCAAAAAGCTCATCGGCCTCAACAATAAATTCGTTGCCGTGCCTGTCTAAGGCTTTTACCGTAACAAATTCAGCGCGATCGACTTTGGCATAAATACCCGGCACCGACAGGCAGCCTTCTTCATTGCAGAAGTCGCCGCTGCTGGCGATAATTTCGGGATTAATAAACACTTTAGGTCGTTCGACTTCATCTTGTAAGTCCATGACAATAAGTTGTTTATGGTAATCCACTTGGGTCGCGGCCAGACCGATACCTTTCTCTTGATACATGGTTTCGAACATATCATCAATTTGAGTCTGCAGCTCGGCATTAAACTCTGTGATTGGGGTCGCTTGTGTCCGCAATCTTTCGTCAGGGAATTGTAATACTTTTAATAGTGTCATACATAAACTCTTAACAAGTCTGTCAAATCTCTGCCAGTTAGTTATACTGACTGATGCTAATGGGTTAATTTTAATCTTTAGTGCCTATCAATAACAGTAAAAGCTCAAACTAAGAGCCAAACAACATGGAAATACCCATGAAACGGTTAATTTTACTCGCGTTAATGACATTCAATTGCACGTTTGTTGCCGCCGATACCCTTACGCTGAAAGCGGGGCATCCTGAGTCATATGTAGTGAAAAAGGGCGATACTCTTTGGGATATCTCCGCAGCGTTTCTGAATGATCCATGGAAATGGCCACGTCTTTGGGATGTAAACCCGCAGATTGCCAATCCCCATCTTATTTATCCTGGCGATCAACTCACGCTCGTGTTTGTCGATGGTCAGCCTCGGCTTGTGCGCAACGGCGACATGGTCGACAGTGCTAAACCCCATGTGAAGAAGAGCCCTGAAGGACGGATCATTGCTAAGAGCAATGCCATTCCTGCCGTCGACTTGGCCTTAATTGAACAGTATTTAGTGCAGAATCGCGTTGTCGCAACCGACTGGCTTGCCGAGCAACCTATGGTATTGGCAGGTGAAAGCCCATCGCGTCACCATATTGTGGGTGATGTCATTTATATCGATGCTGAACTGCCGATGAATCAAAAGTACGGTGTTTACGAACGTGGTCGCGAGTTTTTCAATAAGGAGTCTGGCGAGGCGATAGGACAAGAAGCTATTTTAGCCTCAACTGGGCAAGTGGTTGAGTCTGGTAAGGTTTCAAAAATTAAGTTGTTAACCAGCTTTCGTGAAACTAAAGCGGGTTTCAGAGTCATGCCGATGGAAAGTGATTCCTTGATGTCAGCTTACTTCACCCCAAAACCAGCAGAGTTAAAGACGCCAGCTGTGGTGCTTGCTATCGAATCAAAGATGCGTGAAGCGGGTAAGTTGGATGTGGTGTACTTAGATAAAGGCACCCAGGATGGAGTTGAGCCCGGAGTCGTGTTTTCTATTTATCGTGATGGTGAAGTCATCGTCATCAACAATGATGGTATGCCAGTGCCTGCCACTGAGCGCACCGCCTACGATAACCTGATGGCATCTGTCTCATCGGATCGCGCTATTCAAATGCCAGATATCTATCATGGTAAGTTGTTGGTTTTCAAAGTATTCGACAAAGCGAGCTTAGGTTTGATTGTCTCCACCGAGCGGCCTGTGCGTGTCGACGATAAGTTAATTGCCCCTGAGTCTTTAGCTTTAAGAGGTCAGTAATATCTGAACATTTGGTCGATTGGTTAGTTGTTTGCGCTGTATCTGGGCTGGGACCCGCTCGGATCCAACAATTATTAACGCACATGGAAGTGGACGACCTCAGGCAAAGGTTAGAGCACGAGAGAGAAGCGCTACCTTTATCTGACCATCTGCTCCATAGTCTTGCTATTGATTATCAAAAAGTCGATGTCGCCCTCGAATGGCAGCAGCAAGCCGCTGACCATTATCTCGTTTGTTTCTCCGATCCGCTTTATCCGCCGTTATTAAAACAACTCTCAGATCCGCCCGCCGTCCTGTTCGTTAAAGGTTGTTTGGAGGCGTTAGCCCTGCCTTATCTTGCAATTGTCGGCAGTCGTAATGCTTCACCAGGCGGATTGCAGGTCGCTTATCAGCTGGCTGCGGAGATGTCCTCAATGGGATTTGGTATCTGTAGCGGTATGGCGATGGGGATTGATGGCGCTGCCCATAAAGCCTGTGTTGAACATCAAGGGAGAACTGTTGCTGTGCTCGGGACTGGCATTGAGACTGTCTATCCACGAAAACATCGGCAGCTTTATCATGATATTCAGCAGCAAGGCTGTATACTTAGCGAGTTTTGGCCAGATGTCGGTCCCTTTGCGGGGAATTTCCCGAAACGAAATCGGATTATTAGCGGTCTTTCTTTAGGGACACTTGTGGTTGAAGCCTGTCGTAAAAGCGGTTCTTTAATCACAGCTAGGTTGGCGATGGAGCAAGGGCGTGAGGTGTTTGCCGTTCCGGGCTCAATCTTGGGCGGTTACCATCAAGGCTGTCATGATTTATTACGTGATGGGGCAAAACTTGTGGAAACAGCCGCCGATATAGTGGAGGAGTTGGCAAGTTTAACCGCTTACCACCTTGAAGAATTGAAGTTATGCCACCATATACAGCAAGGCGAGATTTGTAATTTGCCATTTTCGTCTCTGTTAGCTAGTGTAGGTTATGAAACTACATCCATTGATGCAGTAGTTGAACATAGTGGGAAAACGATAGATCTGGTGTTAGAACAAATGCTTGAACTTGAGTTGCAAGGTTGGGTGATTGCAGTACCCGGTGGTTACGTCAGAGTAAAGAGGAGCTAGCCATGTTTGATATCCTCATGTATCTATTTGAAAACTATGTTCACAGTGAAGTTGAACTACTAGTTGATGAAGACGAGTTAACCAAGGAACTCACTCGTGCCGGATTTCATCAATCCGAGATTTTAAAAGCGTTAACTTGGTTAGAGCGCTTAGCTGAATTACAAGAAGGTGATAAACCTTATCTTTGTAATCACGATCAGCATTCGTTTCGTATCTATACAAAGGACGAAATGGACAAGCTGGATGTGGAATCCCGCGGTTTCTTGCTGTTTTTAGAGCAAGTTAAAGTGCTGAATGTCGAAACCCGTGAAATGGTGATCGATAGAGTCATGGAGTTGGATGAGCCAACTCTGATTTTAGAAGATCTCAAATGGGTTATCTTAATGGTGTTGTTTAACGCTCCTGGTCATGAGTCCGCTTATGAGCAAATGGAAGATTTAATCTTCGAACAGCCCGAAGGCCGACTACATTCTTAATCGTTTTGAAAGATGAATTATGAGAGAAAGGAGGCTAAGACCTCCTTTTTTGATGCCATAAATTCCTTGATGGCACTGCGCTTGATATCCTAATGCGCTACGACAGGTGGTGAATGATTATGTCTAAGATTGATGAACAATTATTTAGTGCCCACGAACACGCACTGGAAAAAGAATACGAACTTTGCCCTGAATGTGGCAGCGAGTTATCGGTCAAACACAGTAAGCACGGCGGTTTTATTGGCTGTAATAATTACCCTAGCTGTAATTACACTCGTCCCTTAGTGCAGCACGAATCCATTGAAACTCAAGTGATTGAAGGTTCTGTATGTCCTGAATGCGGCCACGAACTGGCGGTAAAGTCTGGGCGATTTGGGATCTTTATCGGTTGTACTCAATATCCTAGCTGCACGCATATTGAAAAACAGGATCAAGCGAGCGACAAGCCTGATATCCCTTGCCCAGAATGTAAAACGGGTAAACTGGAGCACAGAACGAGCCGCTTCGGAAAGAGTTTTTATGCCTGTAGCGCTTACCCTAAGTGCAAGTTTATTGTGAATTATCCTCCGGTTGCTGAAGATTGCCCAAGTTGTGGTTTTGGGATCTTAGTCGAGCGTAAAGGTGCGGCGGGGATGCGTTTAGAATGTCCGCAAAAAACCTGCAAGTACAAGCGTCCCTTGTAGCGAGGCCATTGCATAATATTTGTTGCCTTAGTGCGGCTTGAGTATAATCCCCAACCGACCGTTAGATGGGGCGGCGAAGATTCGGGTAATGACAAAAACTGACAAGACGCATAAGGTGATTTGATAATGTTGCAGCTACACCCATCCGATATAAAAGACATCATTCTTCAAGGTGGCGTTATCGCTTATCCAACCGAGGCGGTTTATGGCCTAGGTTGTGACCCTGATAACGACACAGCTATCCAAAAGTTATTGGCGGTAAAACAGCGCCCATGGCAGAAAGGACTGATCTTAGTCGCCAGTGATTTTCAGCAGCTTTTAGCTTATGTTGATGAATCGCAATTGACGGCTGAGCAGCTTGAATTTGCATTTTCCAAGTGGCCCGGGCCTTTTACCTTTGTCATGCCAATCAAAGCGCATGTTTCAAAATACCTCTGTGGCGAATTTGACTCTATCGCAGTGCGAGTGTCGGCCCATGCTGGGGTACAAGCCCTGTGCCGCGCGCTTAATAAACCTTTAGTGTCGACCAGTGCTAACCTTGCAGGTGAAGATCCCGCATTAACTGCCGCTGAAATCCTCGCTGATTTTACCGGTAAAATCGATGCACTGGTATTAGGCGAACTCGGCGAACAACGTCAGCCCTCGACCATTATCGATGCACGAAGCGGCAAAATTTTACGAAATGGACAATGAGCAAACCAATAATAAGGATAACAAGATGAGTGTGCCTGATGCTGCAGTGGTAAAAGCGTTTTTACTCGATTTACAAAACCGAATTTGTGCCGGTTTACAGGCTTTGGATGGCCAAGCAACGTTTGCCGCCGATTCATGGACCCGCGCCGAAGGCGGTGGTGGCACGAGCCGAGTATTAACCCAAGGTGCAGTATTCGAGCAAGCTGGAGTTAACTTTTCCCATGTGACTGGCGCCGCTATGCCTGCGTCGGCAACGGCGCATCGCCCAGAATTGGCGGGTCGCAGTTTTGAAGCTATGGGTGTGTCTTTAGTGATCCATCCTAACAATCCGTATATCCCGACGACTCACGCCAATGTGCGCTTCTTTATCGCCCAAAAAGAAGGTGCCGATCCTGTGTGGTGGTTTGGCGGTGGTTTTGACTTAACACCTTATTATCCATTTGAGGAAGATGTGCGCGAGTGGCATCAAACGTCTAAGGATATTTGTGCGCCTTTCGGGGATGAGGTTTATCCCAAATATAAGAAATGGTGCGATGAGTATTTCTTCCTGCCGCATCGTAATGAAACCCGCGGTGTGGGCGGACTGTTTTTCGATGACTTGAATCAAGCAGGATTCGATCAAAGCTTTAGCTTTATGCAAGCCGTGGGCAATGGCTTCTTAACGGCCTATGCGCCGATTGTTGAGCGTCGTAAGGATACTGAGTTCGGTGAGCGTGAGCGTCAGTTCCAACTCTATCGCCGTGGTCGTTATGTTGAGTTCAACTTAGTCTACGACAGAGGCACGTTGTTTGGTCTGCAGACAGGTGGACGTACCGAGTCTATCTTAATGTCGATGCCGCCATTAGTGCGTTGGCAATATGCTTATACGCCAGAGGCGGGAAGCCCAGAGGCAGATTTGTACGATAACTACCTCAAACCACGCGACTGGGTTTAGCCGTTAATCTTAAAAAGTGGACGCCATATCCACTTTATTGATTACGCATATGATCGGCCAGAGTTGAAATCGCCTCAAAGATGGCGGCTCGATGCTCTGGCTTTTTAATATTCTCTTCAATCGCAAACTTCATACAAAACAGCCATTGATCGCGCATTGCCTCATCAATATCGACATGCATGTGTCGTGCACGCAATGCGGGATGACCATATTTTTGCTGATAAAGCTGCGGTCCGCCGAGCCAACCACTTAAAAATTCGAATAGCTTCTGCTCAGACTCCGCAATGGGCGCCCTATGAATGGCAAGCAGTGTTGTCGTTTCTGCCGAACTTGCCATCTTCTGATAAAAACATTTAGTGATAGCGCGGATCACTTTTTCGCCGCCGATTAAGTCGTAAGCGTTAGATTGACTCGGATCGCGATCATCCTGCGGCGGAGTGTGTTTACTAAACATCTTTTTAAGCCAGTTCATTGGAATAGTCGTTCACTAAATAGAGTGTATTGAGCCGATGGCGCATTATAGCGTGAAACCTAGCGTGAAATTTAGTTGAGCATAATTCGTCTTGCGTGGGCTCAAAAGCGCGGTAGACTGCAAAGCCATTGAACCTAAAATTTCATATCGCTATGACAGACAGATACGCAGTGTTTGGCAATCCAATTAGCCACAGTAAATCGCCGTTCATCCATGGACAATTTGCCGCGCCCACCCAAGAGTCATTAACCTATGAAGCCATTCTTGCTCCGGTCGATGGTTTTGAAGCCTCATTGACGGCGTTTTTCAATGCGGGCGGCAAGGGCGCCAATGTGACCGTGCCTTTTAAGGAGCAAGCTTTTGCGCTGTGTGACAGTATCAGCCCCGAAGCCAAACTCGCTGGCGCAGTCAACACCTTAAGTTTATTGGCCGATGGCACTATTCGCGGTGATAACACCGACGGTTTAGGGCTGGTGGCCGATCTCATCGCTAACTTAGGTAGCTTGCAAGATAAGCGCGTATTACTCATTGGCGCTGGTGGCGCGGCGCGCGGTTGTATTCTGCCGTTATTAAATGCGGGAATTGCGCAGCTGACCATCAGCAATCGCACCCACACAAAGGCGCAGCATTTGGTCGATATCTTTACTTCTGTGGATAACGGCGCTTACGCGAGTAAAGTCACCGCCGTAGAAATGAGTGAGCTTGCGGGCGAGTTCGATATCATTATCAATTCAACCTCGGCAAGCCTTGCGGGCGAGTTGCCACCTTTGCCAGCACATATCATCACCACCCAAACCGTTTGTTATGACATGATGTATGGCGCCTCGGTCACCGCGTTTAACCAATGGGCACTCTCCCAAGGTGCGGCGAAAGTCATTGATGGGCTAGGTATGTTAGTCGGACAAGCGGCTAAGAGTTTTACCTTATGGCGAGGTATTGAGCCCGACACCCAAGTGGTGTTGACGCTTTTGCGGGACAAACTAATGGCAGAGCCTAAGTAGGAAGCATGAATCAAAGTATTCTTTTCCCCGATCTGCAATATTGGGACGATGCCCAAGGGCAAATCTGTTTTATGGCGCAATCGCAGGGGATGAACATCAAGTGCTATATCAGTGCTGCTAAATTACTTGAGCTGAATGATTTCTCTGAACAGCCGAGCACCGATGAAGCGGCTGCTATGCTGGCATTATTTGATGCGGTGAGATTTGACGCCGAAGAAATGGCAGAAGACTTAATCGAAGCCGAAGAGTTTGATGAGTTTGGCGCAGTACGCCTAGGCTAGTTTGATAGCGAGTTTCAGTGGATAGATTTTGAATCAATAAATAGCAAAAGGCGGCAGAGACTGAATGAGTCTCTGCCGCCTTTCTTATATAGCGATACTAAGCGACTAACGCTAACCGACTAGATGTTTTGTAACTCAACTAAGTACTCGTTTTTCAGTCTGACATAGTTGTCGGCAGATTCTGGCAAAAAGGCCATTTCGGCAGGTGTTAATGGACGAGCCTGCTTAGCTGGGCTGCCTACATATAAATAGCCGCTCTGTAATACCTTGCCCGGTGGCACTAAAGAGCCCGCACCTAAGATCACATCATCTTCTAAAATCGCACCGTCGAGAATAATTGCACCCATGCCCACTAATACTCGGTTACCGACTTTGCAACCGTGAAGCATCGCCTTGTGACCAATAGTCACATCATCACCAATAATCAGTGGATGACCATCGGGACGAGCAGCTGACTTACGCGTCACATGCAATATGCTACCGTCTTGCACATTAGAGCGCTTACCAATACGAATATGGTTAACATCACCACGCGCCGCCACCATAGGCCAAATACTGGCATCAGTATCTAACGCAATATCGCCAACAAGCACCGAAGCTTCATCTACATACACATTATTGCCTAATTGAGGATGAATACCTTGGTAAGTTCTGAGAGGCCCTGACATAGAAAAGTCCCTAATTGAGTGGTTTTTTGTATTATAAAGGTTAAAAACTAGCTGGTCAGGTCAAATATCCAACGAACAGTGAGAAAATGACAATTATCTTAAAAATAGGGGTTGCGCACTTTCTCAATCTCCCTATAATGCGCATCCACTGACACGGCAGACAGCGTTAAGCAGCCTGATGTGACAGTTCATCGATGAGTTTACTGATTGATGAGTGTTGAGAAAGTTTGCAAAAACTCCTTGACGCAAAACGGGAAATGCGTAGAATACGCAGCCCTAGCCACCTGGAAGCGTTCGGCGCTCAGTGTGGTACTCAAGTCCTCTTACGGATATTGAGTTGCTCTTTAACAAGATAAAACAAGAAATCTGTGTGGACACTCACAGGTGTTGAGTTAATCGAAACTGCTTAACCTTCGGGTTGGCAGTCAAAAATTTAAATCAATGTAACAATGAGTGTTCATAGCAATATGTACAGTTTGTTTCTTTTAGCGAGAAACAAAAAAATCAGAATTCATTGAGCCGCTGAAGTCGTAAGACGGA
>NZ_JAUOER010000027.1:0-74194 GCF_031932025.1 Shewanella sp. SP2S2-4 | reverse complement strand
TTACTAGTGAAAGTTAAAAAAGCTAGCACAACAATCGGACGCGGGATGGAGCAGTATGGTAGCTCGTCGGGCTCATAACCCGAAGGTCGTCGGTTCAAATCCGGCTCCCGCAACCAATTTAACCAGCATAAGCTGGTTTTTTTGTACCTAAAAATCAATGAAACCCACAGTAAAATATGGGATAGAGCGGCATGCTAACTCGTCGGGATCAACTCTTTATAAATAACGGGCGAAGGTCATCAGTTCAAATCCACTTCAGCAACAGCATCCGAACTAAAAATTTAACCTGATTAGCTGATCTCAATGCGTTTTTTGGATTTCAAATTTCGCCATGAAGGTATCGGACAATATGACTCCGGCCATAGCACCAAAGGAAACGGTGAAAATCATGATGAAAGGTAGAGGTTTCAGATAAGCGGAAGTGAGAACACCTTGACCGAACCAGTGCAGTAAAAGACCAAGGATCATGACGCCAAAAGCGAGCTTATTCGCGGCAAAAAACATTGGAATTTCGAACGCCCACAACGCTTTATTTTCCTTAAATTGAGCGAAACCGAAATAGAGATAAAGCAGTAATGCCACGATAGCAATAGCACAAACACTGAGTACATAGCTTAATTGAGACGTCCCAGCCAAGACTTGATAGCCGATACGAATGGCATAAATACCGACACCCAACCAAAGTATCAGCAGTGGCAATAAAATGAGTCCCATTTTTTATCCTTAAAAGTTGAGATAGACACACACTTAGCACCTAAAGCGAGCTCTGAAAATGAGCGCTTAATGCTATCCCAGACCTCGGTTTGTGAAGTGAGCACTTGAAGTAAGTTCTTAGATTGAGCACTTAGCGTCAGATCTTATAGTAAGTACTTAAAGTTAGGACTTAAAGTTAGGATTTGGAATGAGCGCTTAGAGTCCGTTCTTAAAGTAAATGCCTTAAGCAACAGCTAAAATAGCGCCGAGATCAGCATGCTATTTTATCCGCGCCATATGATACACACTGACAAACTCACCATTTCTAAAAGCAAAATCCTTCGACTCACCTTCAATCACAAAGCCAAACTTTTTATACAGACCAATGGCGGCATGATTATCGGTATAAACCGTTAATTCAATTCGTTTTATATTCATCCATTTATCGGTAAGCTCAAGCATAGCGTTAATCAAGGCGCTGCCAACACCGCGGCCTTGGTAGCTGTCTTTTACCCCCAATCCAAAGGAGGCAACATGCCTGCGACGGGGTTGCTCGTACACCTCAAAACCCAACTCGCCGACAATTTCACCTTCAATCTCTGCGACATAGCGACTAATATGATTCGATGTTGCCGCAAGGCGTGACTCCCATTTATCGGTCGATGGCCAAGGGAGTTGTAAGGTACCAGTATAGGCATTTGGGCAGGCATATACGGCTTGAATAGCTGCGGCGTCACGCTTCTCTGCATGCCTAATCGTAATCTTTTCCAATGAGTCCCCTCCATGGTTTTCTAATAAAAAATACCTGTCCGGTTCAACGTACACAGAGCTAAGCACACAGATCTAAATCCACGAATTAGCTTAGGCACAAAGGCGCGAACACTGTGGTAAATCGCAACTTAGCCCGCTTCTTATCAAACCGACTTTACGGATGAAGCTCGCATAAGACAAGTATGAAATTTAAAAAACTATTGATAAACCTAGTTTTTATATGGGTAGATATCAATTGAAATGAGGATTGAAGCACAGCGCTATCTCCACGGCCCTATCACCACAACTCTGCCTCGACACCGATGTTAAAACACTGGGCAAATAAAAACCCGCTCAAGATAGGTTCTTGGCGGGTTTATGGGATATCGCGACACTTAAGTCGAGCCGAACCGTTCAGCATTAAAATTAAGCTAATATAATCAATCACATTACACTAACTAAACTGAGTCACTGTGTTCTGTCAAAGCGGTAAACGGCCATTGAATGACAAGGCTAACGTCGTGCTATCCACGTATTCAAGCTCTCCACCAACGGGTACGCCGTGGGCGATGCGACTGATCATCACCTTATGGCGTCTGGCCATATCAGCAATAAAATGCGCTGTGGCCTCGCCTTCTACCGTCGGATTGGTCGCTAAAATCAACTCGGCAACATCACCCGAAGCCAAGTGGCGCTCGAGTAACGCTAAACCTAGCTCTTCTGGCCCAACACCATCGAGTGGCGATAAATGACCTAAAAGCACAAAGTAGCGACCGGTGAAATGTCCACCCGCCTCAATGGCTAACACATCGGCCGGCGTTTCCACCACACAAATGGTGGAAGACGTGCCGCGTTTATGGCTAGCACAAATCGGACAGAGGGTTTCTTCAGTGTAGGTTCGGCAAGACTGACAATGACCGACGTCACTCATCGCACTGGACAGCGCACTGGCTAATTTAAGCCCTGCTTTTCTGTCGCGCTCGAGTAACTGAAACGCCATACGTTGCGCCGATTTAGGCCCAACCCCAGGTAAACAACGCAGGGACTGAATTAACTCATCTAACAGTGGACTAAATTTCATCGGCTATCTCAATTAAAATGGCATTTTCATGCCTGGAGGTAATTGCATACCACCAGTGACTTCGGCCATTTTAGTTTTTTGATTTTCTTCAATTCGACGGGCAGCGTCATTACAAGCTGCAGCAATCAAATCTTCCAGCATTTCTTTGTCGTCTTCCATCAGGCTTGGGTCGATTTCGACTTTACGTACTGTGTGCGCGCCTGTCATGGTGACTTTCACCAAACCTGCACCCGATTCACCCACCATTTCCATACGGGCGATTTCTTCCTGCATTTTGGCCATTTTTTCTTGCATCATCTGGGCCTGTTTCATCAGATTGCCCATACCGCCTTTTCCAAACATAGTCTTTTCTCTTCTATTAGGGTTAGTCGCAAGCATTAACGCGGCTAATCTTACTTAAATAAATGGGATTGGCAATCAATGCCGTTATCTTGTTAATAAACTTATGATCTCGATGCCGAGTTTCTCAGCAGCATTACTATAAATAGGTACTTTAAGCTCAAATTTAAACCACGGCGTAACAAATTAACGACCAAACTTTGCCCCTAGGACTCGTCGATTGTTGATAATCGATAGTGGTTAACTCGCGGCCTCAGTTAGCTCAGGTAAAGCTTGTATTTGCTGACTGCGTAAATTCAACAACTCAGGTGGGTACACTAAACTATCGGCATCGAGTTCGGCGCCCATACGTTGGATCAACCATTGCACATTGTCATCATGGATCAATGATTGATGCGCCTGTTGCAGCAACTCTTGGTGGAAACGCTTACGTAACTCTAAAGGCGTTTCCCGCTGTTCATCGATTCCTATGACCACTTGCACCCGTCTTGGGTTCCCGAGCGCAGCACTTAAGGCTTGCTCGAGCTGCACTATGGCCACATCGGCCGCTAGATGCTTCTGGTTTGGCTTAAGCAACAGCGGCAAAGGATCGCTCTGGGTTTGGCAAACGGAATTCACCGCCAATTGCCGCACTCGTCCGCCGATCTCTAAGCTCGCCATCAACTTGTACCAATGCAAATCTAATGGATGACCACTAATAGGTTGAGTCGAACTGAGCGCAACGTGTGTCTCCTGCGTGCGTTCAACAGCACTAGCCGTCTGATTTAGTGCATCATTAGCAGTGTTGCTAGCCTCTAAAGATCCTTGATCACCGTTGGCTGAGTCGACCTTAATTTCTGAGCCTTGAGCCACCATAACATCAGCAGCAACATCAGCGATATCATTATTGCCGCACTCAACCTGAGTCGTTTCGATAAGCTCAACCGTTAACTCTGCTTTTGGCTCAGCCTCCCAAGGCGGACGATCATATGCTGCCGGTTTGACTGGAACAGCAGAAACAGAACTAGCTGATTCTGCGATCGAAGATACGGATTGATGCAAAGTAATTGGCTCAAGATCTAAGTCAAAATCATCATCAAAATCTATTGTTAAATCGGGATCTAAATCAGCGGCGGGATCGGCAGAGAATGACGCTCTTGTCTTACTTGCATCACTTTTACTGGCAGGTTTTGATAAAGTGATCCCATTGGCTTTACTGTTTGGTGTCTTTAATTTTGAGTCCAGTGACGACTTTTTTTCATCACCGTCCTTAACACTTAAGGCATCAAGATCTGATAACAGTGAATCCCGCGCCGCCAACACCGCCGAGAGAATATCATCATCGGCTAAGGATGCGGAGGCTAGTGTTGGAATTGAAATTGGAGTAAGTGTCTGAGGAGACACTTGAGCCATTGCAGCTGACTGACTATCAACAGAGCCTTGCATGCCTACAGCACTTTGAATACTTGCTGCGCTTTGAACATCAGCAGAATGTTGAACACTATCTGAGTGTTGAACATTAGCTGAGTGTTGAACATCATCAGGCACAGCATGAGAGTCAAAGCTGTGATGAAAATCATCGTCATTGTAAGAGCCGGAAGAGAATTCAACATAAGCATCTTGATAGGAATCGAGCGGTGCTGACTCTTGGGCATAATCTCCCATCGCTGGATATGAATACTCGGCTTCAGTTCCATAGGGACTATGTTCATCAAGCCCATTTTGCTCAAGCGTATTGTTAGCGGTGGGATTGTTATCCAGTGTGTTCTCAGCAGCGCTGTTGTTATCAGCAGATGTTGAATCAACAAGCGTTTCAGCCATAGCTGGATTAACAATACTCGACTCGGCAGCTGCCCCGATTAATTCAGGAACTTCACTATTCTGAGCATCTAAACTCGCAACCGATGCTTCAATGTCAGCAACGGGTTCAGAAATGTGTATAGAAGGCGCTTGAGCGGTTGATACTGTTTGAGTTTGAGGCTCTACCTCAGCATTCACTGTGTCAGCGTTTAAGCTGTCAGCGTTAAATCCCTGACTCTGCGCCTGACTTAGAATCACCGCCTGTTCGGCAATTAATGCCGCATCCGCTTCGAGCTCAGCATCAAATGCCTGCTCTGAGGTATCTGCTGGCTCAATTGACACGTCAGCCATGTCAACAGCGTCCGCTTGCGCGGTTTCAACTTGCTGGTTAGCGCTAGTTTGCTCAATTAATGCTGTTTTTTTTTCAGCAGGCACTGTTTTAATGGTATGCGGTTTAGTGCTATGTGGTTCAGCAGTATGTGTTTCAGCAAACTGTTGTTCATTTACATGAGGAGCTTGCGCTGCAGCAGTTGCCGCAACGGGCGTTTGCCCTTCGGGTAAACGGATCTCAGCGACCGCTTCAGGCTGCCAACGCTTTACCGGCTTTTCTGGCACAAATGCGACTGCGCGTAACAGCGCCATCTCAAGACCCGATTTAGGATCGGGTGCATGGGGTAAATCTTTGCGGCCCGTTAATAAAATCTGATAATAAAGCTGCACTTGCTCCGGCGTCAGCTGCTCGGCAAAGGCGCGAATTTGCGCGCTATACAAAGATTGCTGCGCGGCCGCGGGGGCAAATTGGGTCAAGGTAATTTGATGTAACAGCTCAAGCAAACTGCGCAGCACTTCTTGGGCATCGGCGCCGTACGCGAGCACTTGGGCGCAAGTGTGCATTAACACGCCAATATCGGCATCGGTTAAGGCTTTAAGCAAGGCAACCACATGCTGCTCATCAATACTGCCCAGCATAGTTTGCACTTGAGTGAGCATCACATTGCCGCCACCAAAGGCGATCGCTTGATCGGTCAAACTCAAGGCATCACGCATACTGCCATTGGCGGCTTTGGCAAGAAGCTTTAGGGCTTCAGCATCAAAGAGAAATTGCTCTTGAGTCAAAATATGATTGAGCTGAGTGCCAATTTCGCTTTGGGTAAGGCTTTTTAAATTGAATTGCAAACAACGGGATAACACAGTCACGGGCAGTTTCTGTGGATCAGTTGTCGCCAAAAGAAATTTAACGTGCTCGGGGGGTTCTTCTAAGGTTTTTAGCAGTGCGTTAAAACTGCTGCGCGACAGCATATGCACTTCGTCGATGAGATAAACCTTAAAACGGCCACGGGTCGGACGATACTGCACATTGTCTAACAGCTCACGGGTGTCATCGACCTTAGTGCGGGACGCGGCATCGACTTCAATTAAATCGACAAAACGGCCTTGCGCGATTTCCACACAGCTACCGCAAACACCACAGGGAGTCGCTGTCACGCCTTGTTCGCAATTTAAGCCTTTGGCAAAGAGTCGTGCTAAGCTGGTTTTACCGACACCGCGCGTTCCCGTAAACAGGTAAGCATGATGTAAGCGCTGCTGGCTTAACGCATTGGTCAAGGCATGCAAAACATGGCTTTGGCCAACCATTTGATCAAATGTGGCAGGGCGCCATTTTCTGGCTAACACCTGATATGACATGGAACTCCCCAGAGTATGTGATACAAGAGCGGGAGCATGCGCCCCGAGAACTTTGAAAGATAACATGTCATGATTTGACATGCCATCAAACTATCCCAAGGCGCCTTTAGCTGCAGATTTATTCGCCTTCAAACTCACAAAGTTTAACCAACTCAAGCCCTAAAGCGGTTAAACGTGCTTCACCACCTAAATCAGGTAATGAGATCACAAAGGCTGCATGTTTAACTTCACCGCCCAGTTGGCGAATGAGTTTAACGGTCGCTTCAATAGTACCGCCAGTCGCGAGTAAATCGTCAACGACTAGCACTTTGTCATTTGGATTAATCGCATCGGTATGAATTTCTAGGCTATCGTGACCGTATTCCAGTTCATAGCTTTGGCTGATAGTCGCACGCGGTAATTTACCCGGTTTACGCACAGGCACAAAACCCACACCCAATTCTAAAGCCAACGGCGCACCGAATAAGAAACCACGGGCTTCGGTGCCCACAATTTTGGTAAAGCCTTGGCCACGATAATGTTCAACTAACAAGTCGATGGTCGCTTTATAGGCGGCTGCATTCTCAAGCAAACTGGTGACATCTCGAAATAAAATCCCTTCCTTAGGATAATTAGGAATCGTTTTAATGCTTTGCTTTATCAAGGATAAGGTTTCTGTATTCATAGCCATCATATTTACTTAATAAGTTACTTAATCAATTCACCAACCTAGCGTTGGCGGTATAAAACAAAACGTCCACACTGGGTGGACGCATTGTCGAAAGTCGGACAAAGCTTATGCCGCTTTAGTTTTAGTTGCAACAATCACAATGCACAAGTGATGGAAAGGTTATCAATTTGTGCCTCAGATCAAACCCTGTCGACACAGTGTTACATCCCCTCACCCATGACGCGACGCAAACGATTTGCCACACATTGAATCCACAGTGTCGCTCTATTCCGCTATTTCAGGGATCCCTTTGAGATACCAGAGTAAGACGAGTGCCATCACGAGCAGCAAACCTTTTACCCAAAGGATAGGCACCACAATAATGCTGACACTAAAACTCAGCGCGCTGACGACCATAGCTTTGCGTTTCAACCCCTTACGCATTGCTCGCTGCTCTTGCCACTGGGTTAAGGCATCGGCAAACCAAGGATGAGTCATCAACCAATGGTGTAAACGTTCACTGGAGCGGGCAAAGCAAAAAGCGGCAAGCAAGATAAACGGCACGGTCGGTAGCAAAGGCAGCACGATACCGAGTAAACCCAAGGCTAACGCGGTTAAACCTAACAATAAAAATAATCCGCGCTTTAATACCATCGATTTACTTACCCTTTATCAGAAAAACAAAAGCCACTCTAAGAGTGGCCAATAGTCTATGCGCTCGAGATTAACGCTCGCTTAAATTAGACCTAAGTGCTTTAACCAAGACAGGCTTGCTGGCAGAGTCGGCAACAGTAAAACTAAAATAAAACCAATAAAATACAAAAAATTAAATGGGTCTTTAAACGGCTGACTACTCATTACAGCTCCTCTAGTATGTGCAAGTATAAGTGCGCAGGAATCATACAGTGATTAAGATCACAAAACGGCCGACATTGTAGCGGTTTGTCAAATTAATAAAAACCCTCTAACTGTAGGGTTATTGCATTTATTTCGGCAATAATCCCCACCTTAAGACTGACGACCGCGCACTATACCTTTGGCCGCTAATTGCTCGAGTAACTGAGTACAACCTTGCGCAATAATCTCTGGCGCCATTTGAGGGTAAGTGATTGTTAACCAATCAAGTATCTCTTGAAAACCCGCTTGGCTTTGAGCTTGAAGAAATGCCAGCACCTGTGCGCTTAAGGGATTTAACTGTAGGAAACACACTTCACAATCGGCATCTTGGTAGAGACAAAAAAACACTGGCGTATCGAGTTGTTGCTGCGGACGATAATCCTGACGAATGTGCTGCACCTCAAAATGATACTGCGCCACCCTCGCCGTCTTCGATAAACATAAGGCCTGCGTCGAAATTTGCGCGGGGCTAAGTTGAGATTCATCCCCACTCCCCTGTGCCACCGCGACGGCCAACTCCAGCCATTCATAGTGGGCTAATTCGAGCATAAAAACAGGATCATTCGCCGTGGGTTGATATTGCTGCTGTAAAAAATCTAAAAACTCGCCCGCGATGTCGATAAAAATTGGCGATTGGCAATCGTGCTGGCTAAAAAAGCTTTGCACTAATGCCAACCACTCTTCCTCAGAATACAAACTTTTCAGCACGGGAAAGCCATTCGACACAAATCCCAGCACATTATTGAAAAATAACTCGCGGTAAACCTGCATGCGCCGGACATCAGTATCCGCGGGCAATGGCCGAGTCGGATCGCGGATATAATCGATAAAGGATTGCTGCACTTGCTTAAAATCCATTAGGCACTCCTCTTTACAACATGAGCGCTACTTTGAATGTGGGAGCTGGGAGTTGCGGCTTGATAAGCGTGGATTTGATTTAGCTCGAGCAACAATTCAGCGGTTGTCGGCACATTAAAGTCACGCTCAAGCAAGGTCGGCTTTACCCCATGTAAGGCATAGCAACGTTGCAACAGTGCCCAAACGGGATCGTTAATGGCGGCGCCATGGGTGTCGATGAGTAAATCTTCAGCTTGCTTATAGTGCCCAGCGATATGCAGATAAGCGATACGCTCCGTCGGCATGGCCTGTAAAAAGGTATCGGCATCGTATTGATGATTTATCGAGTTCACATAGATGTTGTTCACATCGAGTAGCAGCTTACAATCGGCTTCTTGCAGCACGGCATTGACGAATTCAAGTTCGCTCATGTGCGCGCCGGGGGCGGCATAAAATGACACATTTTCTAAAATGAGTGGCCGCTCTAAAATATCTTCGACCTGCTTCACCCGCGCCGCCACATGCTTTACCGCTGCGTCGGTAAAAGGGATAGGCATGAGATCGTATAAGTGACCTTGGCCTGAGCAATAACTTAAGTGTTCGGAATAGACTTGGATTTGGTGTAAATCCATAAAGGTTTTGATGTTTTTTACAAACGTGAGATCTAAGGGTTCAGGGCTACCAATCGATAAGCTCAAACCGTGGCAATAGAAACTATGTTGCTCAGTCAGTTCACGAAATTGACGGCCAAACTTACCGCCTAAGGTCATCCAGTTTTCTGGTGCCACTTCAAAAAAATTAATCGCTTCAGGCACCGATTCACAAAACTCACTGAGCATTTCTCGCCGTAAGCCCAGCCCTACCTGTACCGCATTTTTTTGATTATTCATAAAACCTCACGAACGCTTGGTCATCGCTTTAGGATAAAACAAAAGAGACCAGCGCGGGCTGGCCTCTTTAGACTCAATAACCCCCATCACAGCGGGCTCAGTGCAGTCAGATTTATTTCATTTCTTTTTTAACGGCTTCGACTTTAACGTCAACTTTCTCTGCGGTTTTCTTCATATCAGCGCCACATTTCGCTTCACCACACTTACCTTCATGGGCCTTATCCGCGGCTTTTTTCATGTCAGCGCCGCATTTCGCTTCGCCACATTTGCCTTCATGGGCTTTATCTGCGGCCGCTTTCTTCATATCCGCGCCACACTTAGCTTCACCACATTTACCTTCTTTGGCTTTTTCAGCAGCGGCTTTCTTCATATCCGCGCCGCATTTGGCTTCACCACATTTGCCTTCTGAGCCGACAATTTGATAACCCGCATCCATTGCTTCAAAACCAAACGGGTTAGTTTGGGCATTGACAGCAAAAGCTGAACTCATGACGACTGAACCTAAGGCCACTGCAACTGCTGTTTTTTTAACTGAATTCATAAATAATCCCTTCTTGTTTATTGAGTAATGTTGACCAACAACAGTATAAGTAGCTGGCTTACTGCAAAAGACCTGCCCTGTTTCAATTCTATTGCAAAAAATATCACTAAATCACAGAAATGGTCAAAATATCCTGCTAGGACAATCAGTTTAGCGTGGATTTTATTTATGGGAGCGCATAATCATCCGCATTCACTCGGCCACTTTGTAACTTAAGGCCGATAAGGTAGAATGCTCGCCCTTTGCAAATAGATATAGGTTTACTGCAGTGCGTGTGATTTTGGCTCCAATGGAAGGCGTAGTAGACGCTTTAATGCGTGACATTCTATCGACCATCAATCCCTACGATTTGCTCGTCACCGAATTTGTGCGTGTGGTAGACCAACTGCTGCCTGAAAAAGTCTTTCTCAAACTGTGTCCTGAGCTACTCAACAAGGGGAATACTCCTTCGGGTACGCCAGTGCGAGTGCAGTTACTCGGCCAAGAACCCCAATGTATGGGTGAAAATGCCCTGCGGGCAATTGAACTCGGCTCACACGGTGTCGATGCCAACTTTGGCTGTCCGGCAAAAATCGTTAACCGCAGCAAAGGTGGCGCCGTATTACTGCAATATCCTGAGAGCGTGCACGATATTGTCAAAGCCATGCGTCAAGCGGTGCCGAAAGAACATGCCGTGACCGCCAAAATACGTTTGGGCTACGAAGATAAGTCACTGTTCATGGAAAATGCTATCGCTGTGTATGAAGCCGGCGCAACTGAGCTTGCCATCCATGCGCGCAGTAAAGTCGACGGCTACAGACCGCCCGCCTACTGGGAATACATCACAGAAGTACGCAAACGTTTGCCTATCCCGGTGATCGCCAACGGCGAGATTTGGAACAGCGATGATGCTAAGCGTTGCATCGAAGTCACCGGCTGCGACAGTATTATGATCGGCCGCGGGGCGATTTCATTGCCGAACTTGGCCGATACCATCAAGACAGGTGCAACCCCTTATACTTGGGCGCAAACCTTAGGGCTGATGCTCAGTTATACCCAAAGAGAGCTTAATGGTCGCAAGAGTGACTATTATCCCGCCCGGATCAAACAGTGGTTTACCTACCTCAATCGTCAATATCCCGAAGCCGATACTTTATTTAGGGAGCTACGCGTGTTTAAAACAACGGAAGAAATCGTCGCGGTATTAGAAGCTGCGCAGCGAAACTTAGGCAACGAATCATAGAAGAGTGAGCAACCACAGAACGACGGCCAACCATAAAACTGTTAGAAATCGAGATTCAATGCGCGGCAATGTGAGCCATGAAAGGGACTTAGCGATAGCACACATAATACGATAGGAATGAAGTACTTTTTCGATTTTTAACGGCGAAAATATTTAAAATATGGCAGATACTTGATCTTTATCATAGTCGTTGGTAGTGGAACTATTAGACTGGACGCCTAGAGTCAAATGAAATAGGCGATTTTACGTGAGCACCACCCATATCAGACATGAATTGTCAGAGCTTGAAGCTAATCTAAGGAAAGAACTCGGCGCGCTCCCTCCGTTCCTCGAAGTCATAGGGGAGCATTATGCTAGCCTGAGTCTGACAGAGTTAATTGATACATTGGCGCAAACGCCACTGGCCGATCACCCGCTATTTTGCCAGCTGAATAAACTTGATGCCGCCTTTTGTCAGCTCGACTTAGGCCTCTACGGCCTTTGCTCCGACTGCGAAGCGGAAATCGAAACCGAACGCTTAAGCCAAGATCCCACAGAACAACGCTGCGCCTCCTGCGCCGAACATTATCAACACGAACACCGCCACGAGCTGCGCCTCACCCATTGATAGCACTGATTCGATATCCGATAAGCAACCTGAAAAGCAGGAAAAAATAAGCAAAAAAACCTCCGCAAGCGGAGGTTTGAGTTATCCAGGGAGGGCGGACAACCTAAAACTTCTGGTTTATTCTCAGGTAATACGTTCTACCTAACACATCATATAAACCCACATTCACATCGCGATAATCGGCGTAGGTATAATAGTTTGGTGTTTCAGCATCAAACACATTATTCACCCCTACTGTGATAGAGCCGTTATAAGCATGGGTATAACCAAATTGGATATTGTGTTTAAAGTAATTATCGTAATCGACATAACGGTCAGTTTTTTCTAACTCGTTGAAATAACTTGCTGATTGACTACCAATATAGACGACTGTCCATGCTGCAGAGAAATCATCGTATTTCCAACTTGTCGCAAAGTTGCCACGCCAATCGGGTGAGTCCGTCGTTCCTGCGTAGTCGATCATCTCTGATTCGGCATTATCCTGCTTCTTAAAATCAAGCACGTGAGTCAAATCCAGTTTGAAATTGAAATCACCAAAACCTGTCTCTAAGTTATAAGCCGTTACAAAATCGATACCAGAGGTCTCAACTGTGGCTAAATTACGTATTCCCGCCTCAATATACTCAATCTTGCCATCTGGACCACGGGTCACATAGGGAGACGATCCATTCTTGATTTCATCACGCAGAATATCATCTACATCGATCGACTCGATTTTATTGTCGTAGGTGATTGAGTAATAAGATAACTCCAAGTTCCATGCATCAGTGACATTCCAAACACCACCAAAGGTTAACGAGTTACCCTCTTCAGCCTCTAAGTTTGGGTTACCACCAAACCAAGTTTTATGCTGATTATTGGTAGCGCAATATATGGCATCCACGTTACCGGGTTCATTACACCATAGGGAATCCACCGCCTTCTCAAAACTCAAGGATTGAGACGAGAACATTTCACTCATATTTGGCGCACGGAACGAATCACCGTAACTGGCACGCAGTAACAAGCTATCCACTGGGCGCCAGCTCAAACCAAATTTAGGCACCACGGCATCGAAGGTCGATGAGTTGACCACTTCACCTTGAGGCCCAGTCAGAGAGCCTTCCTGCTCATAGCGCTCGTAACGAACCGCGGCAGAGAACTCAACGTTGGCAGGTAAGCCAACTTGGAGTTCCAAATAAGCGGCGCTACGGTCACGCGTGGCGTCCACATCATCACCACCCGAACCGCCGGAGATAATACCCGCGGCCGATTCTGGATCACTGGTTTGCTTAAACTTGATCATTTCATATTCAAGACCGCCGACCATAGCGACCGAAAAATCACCGTCATCGAGTAGTAAGGTCGAAGCAAGACCATCCAATTGAGTACTTTCAAATTTACCCTGATAAACCCCAGTATGTGCAGCTTTGCGATACAGATCTGTCATCTGTTGGTCCCACTGCTCATAACTCATGCCAGAGGTATTGAAAATATCATATTGCTCTGAATCTATTTCTTGCTGAATAATATTGTCATTGAGTAAATTGTAGTTAAAACTGTTTGTTGTTGAGGTCGCATGCTGAGCATTTAATTCCCAATCGATACCATTACCTGAATCTATTGTGCCAACAAAGCCTCCGAGAATATCAAAATTGTTAGTTTCAGTTAATGTATCTCGCTCGCCAAGTTGCGCACCTCGCATAGAAATCACTAATTCTTCACCAACGGGGTTGTACTTATTATCGGCACTCATCACTGGGGTATTCGTTGATACTGGTGTACCCGCATAACGAGTTTCAGTTTCAGCTAAAGACGCAGAAGCTCGGCCTCGGAATTTAATATTTTCTGAAATTTCATAGGAGAAATTTGATAATAGCGAGTTACGGGTTTGATCACCAAATAACTTAGTCACATTACCATGATTATATAAACAACGACCATCACCTGAGTCTATGGTATTTTCCGTTTTTTCACATATATCTGAATTACTATACCAGCTACCATTGCCTGGTCCATATTTACCATTTGGTACTGAGCTATATCCGCTATAGGCGTTATAACTTGAATCATCCATTCGCCAAATATCACGATCCATTACCGCTTTAGTATCATAATATTCATAGGTGAGAGTGATATTGCCTTTATCTGTATTAAAGCCAGTTGCAAGCGATAAACGGTTAGCATCGCCCCCTTCTACGCTTGGTTGCTCTGTACTGTAATCAAGCTGAAAACCTTCAAACTCTTTCTTAGTGATAATGTTTATCACGCCCGCCACCGCATCGGAACCATAGACTGCTGAAGCGCCATCCCGCAGGATTTCAATACGTTCCACGATAGCCATAGGGATAGAAGATGTATCCGCCACTGAGCCAGAGCTCGAACTCGTGCCTGGCATACGGCGTCCATCTAATAACACTAAGGTCGCAGACGATCCTAAACCGCGTAAATTGACATTACTGGTTGAGCTTGCACCAGAGCCATAACCTGAAATACCACGCCAAGAACCAAAGCTGTTTATCGCAGAGTTATTTAATACGTCAGCAACGGTTTTTTCACCTGTCATAGCAATATCTGCAGCATTGATGACAGTCACGGGTGAAACGGTTTCCATATCAACTTGTTTAATACGAGAACCCGTCACTTCAATGCGTTCAACTTTGGTATTTTCTTCTGCTGCATTTATCATTGCAGAAAAACCTAATCCCGAAAAAACCACACTGCTTGTCGCCGCAGTAATTAAACTAGTACGAACGGCTTTGGCCGTCAAACTTAAATAGCGCATTAATCTCTCCTTGAGGTAAATAAAACCCTATGCTTTTATTTTTATATTTTACCAGCGAACTCTATTTCGCTGTAGAGATAATGTTAATACGCTACATTCAAGTCAACTATTAAAACAAATTTATTCCACAATAAAACAAATTGATACACAATCTGATGTATGAAATATCGTCAACAGCAATTAAAAAGTTGATATACATCATTCCATTAAGAAGTTAGTACCAATTAAAGGCATTAAAAAAATGGCTTGATACAAATTAATTCAATCGTAAACGAATGCAGTGATATACATTTAAATGATACAAATAAGTCTAAATGTATCACCAATAATTATTGAGCATTATTTTATACTTCATCAAATATAAAAAATGCCACTCTATTGAGTGGCATTTTTATTTAAACACTAAGTAGCTTTCGATTACTTAAAGTTGGCAACCTTCAACACTGTTTGAGTTTTCATAAACAATATCGCCTATCGGACTGTAGTCAGCAGCTTTAATCGCTTGTTTCTCTTTCAAGAAAGAATAGAGTAAATCAGCATCAACAAAACCCGTTTGGATTGGGCTTTCTAGCTTAGGATAACCGTCACCACCTGCAGCGTTAAAGCTAGGTACAGTGAACTTATAAGTTCCTGTTGGGCTGAAGTTCTCACCATTGATGACACTGATATTGGCAGTCTTAGCTACGCAGTCAATGGTCATTTTCACGCCCGTGATTTGTGCATAACCACCTGAACCAATTTGAATACTACCTACCGCGCCTAAATAAGCCGCAACTTCAGTACCTGTCATTTCGTTCAGAGTCACCATGTTACCGAATGGCTGAACAGTCAGCACGTCACGGTAAGTGATATTGCCAGGTTGAATAGAGGCACGTACACCGCCGGAGTTCATCACGCCAAAATCGGCTTTGACTTTATCACTTTGCGCCATCGCTAACATACGGCCTAAGTTAGTTTGCTTATTACGAACGTTTGCACGCTCGCCATCTAACAGAGCATCCGTAGTTGCTATGACTTCGTCTAACTTAGCTTGACCTTTCTCTTGGTAGTAAGACAGCAGCTCTTTTAACTCAGCGTCAGGCTCAATCTTAGTGCCCGCTAAATCAGCAGTCTTCTTGCCCGCGTCATCCAGTTTACGCATATTCACTGGCACAAGTTTATAGCTTGCTAAATGAAGCTCACCGTTAAAGTATTCAAAATCTGCACGACCAACATATTTACCCCATTCATGGGCTTGCATGATCCAAGTACCATTCTGTTTATCTGGAGCACATTCATCGCCTGGTTTAAAGTCAGCGTAGGCTTTGTTGTCAGTACCTGGTTCCATACACACTGGATTTTGTGAATGACCACCAATAACCACTTGCAAATCGCCTTCTTTCAATGCGCGAGCCATAGCCACATCACCAGGGGCATTACTACCGTTTTGAGCATCAGCATAATGACCCATGTGCGTGGTAGCGAAAATAATATCGGCCGCTTTGGCGTCTTTAATTTCTTTAATCACTTTAGCGACTTCAGTCTTTGGATCGGTGAACTCCAAGCCACTGATGAATTCTGGATTACCAATCTTAGCCGTATCTTCGGTAGTTAAACCTATTACAGCGACTTTAAGACCGTTTACGTCGAATACCTTATAAGCATCAAAGTAACGTTCCCCTAGATTGCCATCTGCATCTTTATGGTAAATATTCGCCGCTAACATAGGGAATTCCGCAAGGCGGCGCTGCATATCAACAACGGATAATGGATTATCAAACTCATGGTTACCAACAGCCATAGCGTCGTAACCAATTTTATTCATACCCGTGAAATCTGGGATCGCATCTTGTAGATCCGATTCTGGCACGCCAGTATTAATGTCGCCACCAGACAGCAATAATGTTTGACCACCATTCTTACTGACTTCTGCACGAATGCTGTCAATTAAGGTTTTACGCGCAGCCATACCGTATTCGCCGTCACTGTTTTCCCAAAAACGGCCGTGGTTATCATTGGTGTGTAAAACGGTAAATGTTGTGCAAGCGCTTCCCGCTTCAGCACATGTTGTTGGGACTTTATCGTCATCACTATTATTACAACCCGTAAGCGCAGCGACAACAGCAGTTGCAACTAGTCCTTTAATAAGCATATGTCTCATTACATCAACCCCTTGATTTTAATTATTTTATCATAGAAAGATTGCCGTGAACTCCATCAAGTTCAGCGTCACGGATAATAACAAAGAATAAAGATAAATTGTGTCATTTTTATTAAAAACTTGACATTTATAGGGGAATTCGCGGGCGATTTAAGACAGATTTGTTTCATATAAAAAATAAGCTGAATGACTGATTTCTATATATTTAGAGAATTAAAAATAAAAATGAAATAAATGAGTTTAAATCGTTCAGTATAAATGACTTAGAAAACATTACAGAAAACAGTGATTGTTCCCATAAAAAAACAAGCATGGGCAATTTTTAATTTACCGCATGCTGCTTTTATCAGCAATTAGACTTCTCTACATTTCAAATCGCTGTAATAACCACTTAGAAATCTCGTTTAACTGCGCAGGGATCACTGAATGCGGCATAGGATAAGTCTGCCACACAACATTATAACCGCCCGTAATTAAGGCTTCTTTGGCTAATGTTCCAGCGGATAATGGCACTACATCATCCTGTAGACCATGTTGCTGTAATATGGGTGTATTGCGATTCGCTGCGCTTAATTCAGCGGGTAATACATCGCCCGTCGGTAAATAGCAAGACAGTACCATAATCCCTGCAAGTTGCTCGGGGAAACGCAGTCCAGAGAATAAACTCATAACTCCGCCCTGACTGAATCCTGCTAATACGATACGCTCGCTCGCAATACCCGCCGCGATTTGTTCATTAATTAATGCAGCAACCCTTTTCTCCGACTCAAGCACGCCTTGCATATCAGCTCTGTCGTGCAAATCCATGCTTTTAATATCGTACCAAGCGCGCATGACGTAGCCGCCATTGATGGTCACGGCTTGCTCCGGTGCATGGGGGAAAATAAACCGGATAGCATGATCGGCAGGCAAACCTAATGCAGGCACTACGGGGGCAAATCCGGCACCCGAATCCCCTAATCCATGTAACCAAATGACCACGGCTGTAGCAGGCGTCTTAGGTTCAACGACAATACGCTCAAGAGAAACTGACATACCAAAAAATCCTCACTTCGATATTAAACACTCATCAACTAAAAACTGATGATAAATCTATAAGTTAACTACTCTGCACTACGCAGGCATACTTTATTCCGCATCCATTCCCAGTACATCTTGAATCGCACGTAACTGGGCATTTGAGTCCAACACTAAGCTCCAACGCACACCGCCACCATCGGCGATTAACATAGGTGGCTGACGTCTCAAACCGATATCCTCAGCACTCGCTTGCAGCACGATACTGGCAACATTGAGTCGCACTTGCACTTCGAACTCAGTGACGATTAACTTACCCTGCGAAAAATCTAACACCATTTTGATAACCGCCCTATGTGAAAACGCCGCCATCATAGCAAACTTGTGGTCTTTTACCGATGGCATTTCCTTGCCGGCATACGAGCCATTAAAGTTTGATTACATTTGAGCTAACAGTGAGATAACAAATCCAGTGGATTATCAGGTAAACTTTTGCCCTAAATAGAATAGGTCGATAGAACACCAGGCAAATTGGTGCACTTATCGCCCAAAACTCGAACGAAAATACTTCATCATTAGGCTGTTAAATAATGCTTTCACTTCGACGTACCGTCCTGAGCAGCGCCCTTTTGTTTGCGCTGCAACTCCTTGCTAGCACCTATGCCAATAGCGCTCCAAATACGTTAGCCGCTGAACCTAGTGCCACTGTTGTAAAAGCACAGATGCAGCAGAACCAAGATGCACTGACCTATGCCAATTACACTGACGTCAGCGTGAGTCATGTTGAACTAGCCCTTGCCATCGATTTTAGACAAAGCCGCTTATCCGGAGAAGCCACCCTCGATTTGGCTTGGCATAAGGCGGGGAAAGAACTCATCTTAGATACTCGAGATCTGACGATTAACAGTGTGAGTGCTTTGAATTCAACAGGGAAATGGCAAAGCCTGCCCTTTACCTTAGCCAAAGCGGACGCTGTAAAAGGCGCGGCGCTGACCATCAAACTTGCCGATGAAGATACCCAAAAAGTTAAAATTAACTACCACACGTCGAATAATCCATCCGGTATTCAATGGTTAACTCCTGAGCAAACCCAAGGTAAACAGTTACCTTTTATGTTCAGTCAGAGTCAGGCGATTCATGCTCGCAGCTGGATCCCACTGCAAGATACCCCAGCCGTGCGCCAAACCTATAGCGCAACGATTACTACCGATAAAGCCATTACTGTGGTCATGAGTGCCGATCGTAAAACCCTGTCGAGCACGCAGACCCAATTCACTATGCCGCAGGCGATCCCAGCTTACTTAATCGCCATCGCAGCCGGGCATTTAAAGTTCGCCCCTTTAGATAACATCTCGGGCATTTGGGCTGAGCCAGAAATCCTCGACAAAGCCAGCAAGGAATTTGCCGACACACCGGAGATGATCAAAATCGCAGCAAAACGTTACGGTGATTATCGCTGGGGACGATATGACTTGCTTATCTTGCCGCCAAGCTTCCCCTACGGCGGGATGGAAAACCCACGCCTTTCCTTTATTACACCAACGGTGATCGCGGGTGATAAAAGTTTAGTGAGTCTGATTGCCCACGAACTTGCCCACTCTTGGTCGGGTAATCTAGTCACCAACGCGACTTGGCGCGATCTCTGGCTTAATGAAGGTTTTACGACCTATGTTGAGAACCGCATTATGGAAGATCTCTACGGCCGTGACCGAGCGCTAATGGAGCAAACCATTGGCTATTCAGAATTACTTGCCGAGCTTGCAGAACTCACGCCTGACGATTCAGTGCTACATGTGGATCTTGGCAAACGCTCACCCGACGAGGCCTTCAGCGGTGTCCCTTATGTGAAAGGCCAGTTGTTCTTACTCTTTTTAGAGCAGAAATTTGGCCGCGAACGCTTCGATGCTTTTGTGAAAAGCTACTTCAATCATTTTGCATTTCAAAGCATTACCACGGCGCTGTTCCGTGAGTATTTATCTTTGAATCTATTAAACAAATACCCCAATGTGGTCAGTGTGGCTGAAGTGGACACTTGGATTGAAGGGCAAGGTTTGCCATCATTTTTGGTGCAGCCCAACTCCCACGCCTTCGATGATGTCGATGCCCAAAGGCAAACTTGGCTCGACGGTAAACTTAGCGCAAGCGAGTTGAAAACCAACACTTGGACAGTGCACCAGTGGTTAAGGTTTATCAACGAAATGCCAAGAGTCAATCTAGACCAAACCAAGCTTGCCGAGCTGGATAAGGCGTTCCATTTTACGGGCACAGGCAACAGTGAAATTGCTTTTGCATGGTATTCGCTCGCCCTAGACAACGGCTATTACGCGGTACTACCCGCATTAAAACAACACTTAACCCATATTGGCCGCATGCGCTTAATCGTGCCGTTATACCAAAAGCTTGCAAGCACAAATCAATACGATTGGGCCAAGAGCGTCTATCTTAAGGCTCGCAGCGGCTATCATCCACAAACCCAAGCAAGCCTAGATATGATGTTTGCCGACAAACCACTCGAGCATGAACATAGCCATTAGCCGTTAGCCGTTAGCCGTTAGCCATTAGCCGTTAGCCATTAGCCGTTAGCCATTAGCCGTTAGCCATTAGCCGTTAGCGCCATAAAAACAAAAAGCCCAAACCTAGGTTTGGGCTTTTGCTATTCAATCTTCTGCCTCGATTCATTCAACTCATACTGAACTTATATTCATCTCACATTGAGTCAGATAAAAGCCAAGTTCGAAGACGAGTCCGAAGCCTGAAAATTAGTGGTGATGACCACCAGCGCCATGGGCATGGCCGTGGGCGATTTCTTCATCACTCGCGTCACGGGCACCAACGACTTCGATATCAAATGTCAGTTCGCGGCCCGCTAATGGATGGTTGACATCCACAGTCGCCATAAACTTACCCACTTTAACGATAGTCACTTGGCGTTGACCTTGGTCAGTATTGACCACAGCAGTCATACCCGGTTTCCACGCAGTCGCGCCCAATAAGTGCTTAACCGACACACGTTGGTGCGCATCAGCATCCGCTACGCGCTCACCGTATGTTTCGGCAGCAGGTAAAGTCACAGTGAATTTTTCACCGATGGCTTTACCATTGATCGCGTTTTCTACACCAGGCATCATGTTGTCATGACCGTGTAAATAGGCAATCGGATCGCGACCTTCGTTCGTCTCAATCACTTCGCCTTTCTCGTCACGCAGTGTGTAGTTAAACTGCACAACCATATCGTCTTTAATGCTCATCGAATATCCTTTGATTTTCTTCGATTTCAATTGTGGGCCGAGCTTAACAAAACTGAGCTTTTCACTCCACTTTTTTATCCGGCCTAAAAGCGCTCAAAACCCGCGGCAAGCGCTCTTTTGCTACCGTAACTACAGTAACTAAAGTGATAGTCCTAAAGCGCTAAACACCTCTGGGCTTGGGAAGCCATCGGCAATCATCTGTTTGCTCCGTTGAAAGGCTTGCAATCCTGCCACAGAGTTACGCCCTAACACGCCATCTGGCTTGCCAACATCAAATCCGGCCTCATTCAGTTTTGCTTGCAATTGCTTAACTTGCTCGCGACTTAAGCGTGGCTGTTCTGGCGGGCTCACTGTCAAAGGTAAGCCACCATTAATGCGATCGGCGAGATGCCCCACTGTGATGGCATAATACTCGGAGCGATTCCAACGCATGATCACATTGAAGTTCTCATAGCCTAAAAAGGCAGGCCCTGTATGGCCTGCTGGCAAATACATCGCGGCTTGAATATCCACGGCGGGCAAAGGTTGACCATTCGCTTGCGTGACATTGAGCGCAGCCCACTCAGATAAGGCCAAGGGCTGCTTTGCCCCTAAATGGCTGTAACTAAAATCCTTTGGTAATAAGACTTCACGGCCCCAGCGTTCATTTCGCTGCCAGCCTAAGTGCTGTAAAAAGTTCGCGGCGGAAGTCAGCGCGTCAGTGGTGCTATTCCATAAATCGGCTTTACCATCGCCGTCACCGTCAACGGCATATTTGGCGTAGGCCGACGGCATAAATTGCGTGTGTCCCATGGCGCCAGCCCATGATCCCACCATAGTGTCATCATCAAACTGATACTTTTCTTTCAGCTTTAAGGCTTGCATCAATTCTATAGTGAAATAATTGCTACGGCGTGGCTCACAGGCCAAGGTCGCGAGCGAATTTAATACCGACATCTTGCCTTTATAGGAACCATAGTTAGTTTCAAGCCCCCAAAAAGACAAGATATATTGCGGCGGCACGCCATATTCTTTAGCTAGTTGATTGAGTAAAACGCTGTGTTTTTTCAGTAAGCGACGGCCTTCATTGACGCGCCATTCGGTGGCGCGCTTACTGAAATAATTATCGAAGGTCTGGCTGAATTCAGGTTGTTGCTGATCGAGCTCAATCACCCGAGGCACAAATTTCAAATTTGCAATGGTCGAGTTAATCGTCGCCTCTGACAGCCCTTCGGTGCGCGCCCGCGCTTGTAGCCCAGTCAAACAACTCGGAAATGCCTCGGCATTCGCTTGTACGCTAGCACTGATATCGGGCATTGGGTTGGCTTCTGCGGCTATGCCACTTGCGTTGCTACTGACTGCGTTAGCACTTGCGCTAGTGTTGGAACTGGCACTCGCCGCTGGCACGCTGGAACAGGCACTCAGACTGACACAGGCGGCAATACTCGCAAACAGATAAGTTAACCCTTTAATTTTAATCAAATCAACAACTCCAATATTTGATTTCACAACAATGACACAGTAATCACACTGCTGTGGCTAAACACGACAATCTTCCTTCTTCGAGAAGGCATTGCCCTAGAGAGATATTCACCTTGGCATAACGAGTTAAAGGTTCTACTACAAAAAAACCTTTAACGGCCAAGGGTATAGAAGACATGTTTCTCCCCCACGGAAAGCCTCTATCTGAGTCACACTTGAACAGTAAAGCACACTGCATCAAGGCTTATCATTGCCAATAATCCTGACCCATAGCGACACGTAACACAATCCTTATCGCCATAAATACCTTGTGGCACCGGCTTATTGCTCAGTTATCCAACACAAGAAAAATCTTAACAAAGAATCCCTTGGTATCGCAGCATGTTACCGTATAATGGATAAGTTAACAGCACACATCAAAGAGACCTATCATGACTGAAATCAATGCGGCTTTGGCTGGCTTTATCAAAAATGTAAAACAACATCAGACGCTTTGGGGTCTAATGGATGAAACTGGCGAAGGCTGGGTCGTTTGTGACTCTTCAGAATTTGAAGACACAGATGTGATGCCATTGTGGTCAAGTGAAGCCACTGCAAAATCCCATTGCAGCGACGAATGGCACGACTACCAACCCGTTGCTATTTCATTAGAAGAATTTCTGGAATATTGGGTGTCGGATCTCAACGACGATGGTGTGTTGATCGGTGTGGATTGGCAGACTGATGAAGATTGCCTTGAACTTGATCCTATTGTTTTAGCAAAAGATTTGGTTGATGTTGAAGAGGTTTAATCCCTTCAATATGCCATTAATGACATCAAGGACTGAGGTGCTCATTCCTTGATGTCTGCTATCCCGCTTATCGATATTCCCTTCGACCAACGTCATACCTGTTGGTTTTGCGGCGAACCGAGCAATCAACGCTTCGAATATATTGCCCACACACATACGCCACATCCTTCGTTAGCCGTGCCCGCCTGCAGCGAATGCTTACGATTAGCCAAACAACATCCTTTGAGCTCAATATGGGATTGTCGTATGGCCGTCAAAGATGCACTGATGCGCATTTATGCAAAACACCTCGCGATTGGGATTAATTGGACCGAAGAAGAACTTGCCGAGTCTGAATTTTCCTGCAAAGTGTTTGAAGGCTTTAAGAAAAGTGCTTGGATGATGTACCAGATTGCCCGCGACCGTATCAATGCACCCGGCTGGCCACTGGTATTAGAAGGCGAAGAAATTGACGACCAAGGTTATAACGCAGGTTTCGAATTTGATGGCGTGACCTTTAACTCAGTCAATGCTGCAATCCACTACTACTCGACGCAATTCACCTTAGACCCGCAGTTTTTTGCCGAACTGGTGCGCCTCGTCGGCCGAGCAAGATTTAACTACGCCCTACGACTCGCCCGCATCCATATCGCCGCCGCCAAAGAAATGAAACGCCAAGTATTACAAGATGTAGAAGCCGAATTCGCCTCGTAATCGAGCGTTAAATAAAAAGGTAATTTGGTAGGATTTGCACAGAATCGATGGAAAGGTGACGATTGAATGGCTGATATTAAAAGTCTGATATAAACAGGCCATATTTAAAACAGTTATTAAAAGCAATTATTAAAAGCGCTGAGCCTACCGATGACCAACACAAGGCCAATCACCGATAGGTAGAATCTCAAGATGCTTAGTGATTGATTACTTGTCTTAATCTTTCTTGTACCACTTCCACGAGTAAATCCGGCTGGAATTTAGAAATAAACTTATCACAACCGACCTTCTCAACCATGGCATGGTTGAAACTGCCGCTCAGTGAAGTATTCAAGGTAATATATAGATCTGACATAGCTTTATCACCGCGAACTTCAGAGGTCAGTTTGTAGCCGTCCATCTCGGGCATTTCGGCATCGGTAATCATCATCAGTAATTCTTTAGACACTTGCTTACCTTCATCACGCCATTTCTGTAATAACGTCAGCGCCTGCAAGCCATCCGAGGCTTCAATGATTTCTATACCTAGTTGGCTTAAGGTTTCACGCACCTGACGCCTTGCGGTCGATGAATCGTCCACGATCAAGATTTTTCTGCCTGGCATTTCATGGACTAAGGTTTCATCGAGCACACCTTCAGAAAGCCTAATATCGTAGTGAATAATCTCAGCTAGCACTTTCTCTACATCGATAATCGACACTAGTTGCGATTTGCCTTGGTGCTCGATGCGGGTAATTGCCGTCAGATAATTATTGCGCCCCGCCGTTTTCGGCGGCGGCATGATATCGCTCCATGTCATGTTGATAATGTGCTCAACCTTGCCGACTAAGAAGCCCTGCACGCTGCGGTTATACTCTGTGATGATCATATTGGCATCATCATCCGGCGGTAAAGGTTTAAACCCAATCGCCGAACGTAAATCAATCACAGGGATAGAAATGCCGCGAATATTAGCAACACCATAAATATGAGGATGACTCCCAGGCATAGCATTAAGGGGAGGAAGCTTGACCACTTCTTTAACTTTAAAGACGTTGATGGCAAATAACTGCGTGGAATTAATGCTAAAGAGCAACAACTCGAGGCGGTTCTCACCCACGAGTTTGGTACGCTGATCTACGGTTGCAAGTACGTTTGCCATAATGCTGCTTCTCTACTCTTGAGGAAAATCCTTTCCTCACATGCGACGGATTAGCTCAAATTATAGCGGTAAACTCCCATGAAGAACCATGCCGTGAGTCTATTTTATCTAAAAATTACAACCACTCTCGCAAAAGCGCGAATATTCAACCCATTCAAAACGCATATTCAATTTAGGTCAGCGACACTGTCGCCTAACGCTGCACTTTCTGGGCAAGCACCATGCCCGCAAGATCCAAGGCATTTCTGTCGCAGATTATCTCAAACCCCGATTGACGCAGCACAAGTAACCACTCGCGGTGATTAAACCGATTTTGCTGTGGATGCTCAAATAAGCGTCGGCTTAATGGATTACAAATCGCCGCGCGATATAAATCCTCTATCACAAAGTAACCGTTTGGTTTCAGTACCCTTGCAACATCCTTAATGGCCGCCTGCCAATCTGGAATATGGTGGAATACGGCAAAATCAAACACCATATCAAACTCGCCATCGGCAAAGGGAAGACTAGAAGCATCGGCAACCGAGAAACTCAGCCCTTTTAAGCCCTGCGGCCGAGCTTGCCAACGAGATTGCGCCGCTGCGACCATTTCGGGGTCGATATCCACGGCCGTGATATGTCCTGCGCCAAAATGCTCGCGGATCAACTGAATACCATTACCAAACCCACAGCCGATTTCTAATGCACGCTCGCAGCGGGCCATAGGTTTAGGCATCATAGAAGTCAGTAAAGGCGCTTCGAGATGATTTTGTAGCCAAAAACGTATTGGATGCTGAACGAGCTTTTTTTCAAATGGATTTAATTTCATGCCATCCTCTAAATATGGGTAAACTATTGTTGAATAATTTTACTGATCGAACTGCCACTATGGTACGTAATGATAGGAACATAAGTTCACCAGAGGCCACGATGAAATTACCTCTTTTCCCACTACCCATTTGTTTATTGCCCGAAGGTTACACACAACTGCGGGTATTCGAACCTAGATATAAGCGTTTAGTCGCCGAATCGTTAAAGTCAGGCGAAGGATTCGGCTTATGTATGCTCGAAGAGGATGGTAAAACTATTCAGCCCATAGGCACCTTAGTGCATATTATTGATTTTGAAACCCTACCCGATGGCTTTTTAGGGATCAGTATTCAAGGTGCGCAGCGCTTTAAACTCAATGAAATCCGTGTCGAAGACGATGGATTAAAGCGCGGCGATGTTAGCTTTATCGACAATTGGCCTGCTGTACGTATTGCGACCGATGAGCGTTACTTGAGCCAAATGTTACAAAATATCATCAAGGAATATCCGCAACATCTCAAGCACTACCAAGCGGAACAGTTCGAGGATATTGCTTGGGTCTGCCAACGCTGGCTAGAAATATTACCCGTGCAAGCCTCCGAAAAGTACACCTGCATTAATGCCTTAGATCATATTATGACCCGAGACCTATTGAGAGCCGTGATAAAATAGCCCTGTGAATGATCCTTTATTTAAGCCAGTCCGTATTGATTGATAGTTTGACAGTAAAACTGGGCTCAGAAACGAATCAAGCCTCTCAATGTTGTCGTTACTGATGTCAACATCAGGACTAATGACTGGGATAAGAGCGAAAATAATGGAAAATATTCAATCACAAAGCAGGCAAAATCGGTATCATGGCCCTATCACGTCTCTGACTCATTCGGCTATGGATAACGACATTTCCGCTGTTAAAACCTGCGAGCCTCAAGCAGATGCTTTAATCACGTTCATGCTTCAAGTAGCAGATAAGCGTGATAGAGCCGCCTTTGGGCACTTATTCCAGCATTTTATGCCCAAGATCCGCGCCTTTGGTTTGCAAAGACTGAATCAACAAGGCTTAGCCATGGATTTAGTTCAAGAAACTATGACCAGCGTGTGGACTAAGGCCCACCTGTACAATGCTGAAAAAGGCTCAGTGACAACTTGGGTGTTTACCATAATGCGTAATCAGTGTTTCGATATGCTGAGACGAGTACAACACAATAAAGAAGATACCTTTGGCGATGATATTTGGCCATTGTGCGATGCAACCATGGCTCAAGACACACTCACTGATCATAAATTGACGGCGAAACTCCTCCAACATCTTGATGCCCTTCCCCTCGCGCAACGACAAGTCGTGCAAGGTATTTACATGCAAGAACTCACTCAACAAGAGTTAGCCGATGCCCTCAAGGTGCCAATAGGCACCATAAAGTCACGATTAAGACTCGGGCTAGAAAAGTTGAAAAGTTTCTTGGAGACACACAATGATTAAGCATCATCCCCAACCAGAATTACTCGTGAGCCATGCGAATGGGGACTTACCTTTGTCTATGGCCATCGCGGTATCAGCGCATTGCGCGTTATGTGAGACGTGTCGTGAGCAACTTGCCCTATTAACAGAGCAAGCCGCCAATTCAGCATTAAATCCAGATGGCGCTCATGCTCATGCTGCAAATCATACAGACCAAGAGTCGATTCACACTGCGCATATTGAGGCTGAAAACACTCAAGCTACTAATGTACCAGTGATGGATATTGACGCTATGCTGGCGCAAATCATGGCTCAACCTGCGGCAACGGATGTGCCTAGTAACGCTCCTCTGGATGTTCAAGTAAAACAACAGCATTACACAGTACCGTCGGTGTTTCGCCAGCATTTGGCCCGTCCTTGGCAAATCTTAGGCAAAGTCAGTCGCATGCGTTTTGATGTCGATGAAATGAACACCCGCGCGAGCTTATTACACATAGATGCGCAAGGTGAAATCCCCCAACATACCCATAAGGGCTATGAGTTAACCCTATTGTTAGCGGGAGCGTTTTCGGATCTTAACGGTGACTATGTGCCAGGTGATTTTATTGTGCTCGATAGCCAACATCACCACTCACCTAAAACCGTTGACGGTTGCTTATGCTACACAGTGTTAGATGCGCCGCTGCATTTTACCAAAGGCCTAAGCAAGTTGCTTAACCCCATAGGTGAACTGATTTATTAAGCCTGTAGCCAGTGCTTTAACATGACTTATTTACTCCGTTTTAAAATGAGTCCGCTGCTAAATTTTCAATTACTAAATTTTTAGTTACTAAATGACGGCCATTAATCCCATTGAAATAACCTATTTCAGTGGGATTTTTTATTCTATTTGCGTGAGTTTTTTATTCAATTTGCTAGCAGTAACAACATCCTATTCGCCTAAAAAGCCGTAATATGGACACTCAGCATTGCAGCCAGATACAAGATAAGGACATGTTCCATGCTAAGCTTCACTCTTTAAATCAAATGAATAGCCAGAAACAATTCACGTTAACTCAACATCAATCAACAAATAATCACATTGGATAAAAATTAAACTTGCATAAGCTATTTTTATTGATATACTGCACGTCGTTTTGAGAAACACCTTGTTGTTTACCTTTTTAAACCAGCCTGACTATTAGCAATCAGAGTTCGGTCCTCATAAAGAAAGCCTACTACAAGCAAAACCCCATAAGCTCAAGCATTCGATACCACTAAAATCATGTGGTTATGTCTGTGAACTTACTGTTCTCCACACTGTCATAGTATTGTCATTAAGCTATGGTCAACTGGCAGAATCAAGTTAGTCCATTGGCATAATCGACAGCATGTATTATTTATCGATTAAGCATCTCTTGATTAATGAATCAAAGATGGGGTAACCTCGATACTCAATAGAACGAATCTTTCGCAAATTGCTAAGGATATTTTATAGTTACAACTATCTCACCTATGGGTGAATTAACAAAAAGGAGTGTGGCATATGTCATACAAAATTAATGGACATGAAATTACAGTGAACTTCCCTGTAGATTCAATCTCAGTAAATAAAACCTCAATTGCTTTTACCGATCGTCAAGGTAAAAACAGACAGACTTTTTCAAAACGTACAGAAGCCATCAGCTTTATGAAATGGTTATTGTCCGCAAACAAATAAGTCAAAAAATAAATTAGACGATAAGTTAGAAATAAGTACTGTAATACCCCGTTTGCTCAAGTGTATTTAATCGGTTTCCATTCTCTTCGCAGTACCGAGCACTTAAGTAAACTGATAGCCGAATGTCACGAACACGCTATCCTTTTTTACGTCATCATGACGAACACATTTGGTTCAGGCTGTATCTCTCTCACACAGATACCTGCCGAACCAAATGAGTCAAATCCAGCTTAGATCACCCACTTCCACTGCAGCATCCGCTAATATTCATTCCCATGAATACTGTTAAGTACCTCTTCTATGCCAAAACCCAATACCCAAATCGCCATGCAAAGCTTGATAAACCAGATCAAAGCGACTATTCCACTCAACTTAGAAGAAGCACAATTGTGCCAGGGACAATGTTTAGGTTGTTCGAAAAAAATGCTTGAAATGCTCGATGCAGAAATCAGCTATTGGCAATA
This sequence comes from Shewanella sp. SP2S2-4, assembly GCF_031932025.1. Taxonomy (NCBI): domain Bacteria; kingdom Pseudomonadati; phylum Pseudomonadota; class Gammaproteobacteria; order Alteromonadales; family Shewanellaceae; genus Shewanella; species Shewanella sp. SP2S2-4. Next base: position 44,557 of record NZ_JAUOER010000027.1, on the reverse strand, counting down.
TTCAGATGCGATACCCAGCCTAAAAGATTTAAAAAACCTCGAAAAGATAGCCCAACGTACCTATAAAATCCTTAAGCGAAACCAGTTGCTGCCTTAATCGCTTGTATTTGCATTTAACTATTGATGGGGCGTTTTACTTATACGACTGAACATAAATTCATAACTGAACTGAACTGAACTGAACTGAACTGAACTGAACTGACAATATGATCCTGATAGAAATCACATTGCCAGTTTTATCTTAGCTATTGTCTATAGCCGTTAAAAATTACAACTCTATAGGCTCAACGTCTGGACTCTGCCAACCTTGCGCGAATATCTGCCAAAGAATATTCAGTTAAGAGTTCACCATCGGCAAATACGGGGACAAACTCGCAATTGTTAACATCTTGCCAGCTCGCTTGATCTTTAAGATAAAATTGCCCTTGCTCATCTTTAAACACCGCAACCAGTCCCTTAGCTGATTTTTTAGTACCGTCATCGGTTTTAGGATCTTTAAATATTTCTCTGTCTTTACCATCAACTTTCGCAAAGGTCGCTTTCACCGCGTAACCGTCGGTATCTCGGGTCACGTGTTGATAGGTAAAACTGCCAATCCCAAACACAATATTGGTTGACGCAAAACCTTTGGCCTTTAAGCCGGCACAAATGGCTTCAGCCCGCTCAATGGTGATTGAATCGCCATAAATCAGTCCGACATGGCTATCGAGTAATTTGTAACCTTTGGCAGTTGTGCTGCCCCCAAAGACATCCCACAAACACTCGATAGCGCCTTTATACTCAGGGCTCCCCACAGCTGCTTGTGGATCACCACAAATGATCTTCACCGGACAACCCGTATCAGGCCTAAACACCACTTTGCCCTCACGCGCAAGAATACGGTCTTTTAAGGCAACGGTGAACTCTGTCATCACCTGCCAAAAATCCCAAGAATCAGAAACGATACTGACAATGCCGCTAGGATAAATATCTTCAATCAGACGGCGGAACGTCTCTAATTCATTCTCCATACCACCCGCACACATTACACTGTGCTCCGTTGCGGCCACACTGCCACCGACAAGTTCATGATCACTATCGGCACGGTAATATTGCTCAAGAAAATCAATCGCGGGAATGGTATCTGTACCCGTAAAACTGAGTAAATGGGCGGCGCCGCTCATTACCGCAGCCTCTGCACCATACATGCCGCGGAAACTAAAATCATGGCCCTGCCAATCAACAAATGCGATGTCACCATCGGTTTCTAGCGCGTAAGTTTCAAATATTTTGCGGTATTGCAGCGCGGTTGTGGCACTGGTACACATACCCCACACATTCGCGGAAAGGATGGTTTCGAGGTAATTGGTCAACCAAAAGAACCGCTCATCGGTATTGTACAAAACCAAGCAAGGCACTTTTAGTGGATACACTGAGCCTTCAGGTAATGCCATGATTTTTATTGGTAAATAACCTAAATCATGCAACTCCTCAATATGCTGAGTACCGACATTATTTGGCCCGAGATAGTTATTGATACGGCGGGAGAATTGGCGAATGACCTGATCTTTGGGTTGTTGAAAGAAATCACGGTTCCAACTGTCGATCAAGAAATGCTTGATAAAATACTGCAAGCCAAAAAACACCATTTGGTCTGTATAACCACGACGGGATTTACGGGCGGTCAAGTTACTAAAAATCACTTGAGTATTATCGGGATACTGACGACGGTGGTCGACTTTGTAACCATCAATGGCGGTAACGGGATTCAAGTACATAATATTTTCCTTAATGATTCATATAACTCAAAACAGCATGGCAATCACAGAACTCGCTCGAAATATGTGCAGGGACACCTAAACTATCGGTACAAAATAATCTGTCGATGCCCACTTCGCGCAGAGCCGATTCGCTGGCCTTATCTTCATAATGTGACACGATCAAAATGACGCTTTGGGCCCCCTTTTGCTTTAACTTGATGGCAAGTTCGATAAAGGTTCTGCCACCAGCACAAATGTCATCGACGATTAAGCAGGTTTTACCCGATAAATCATCACAAAACACTTCGGTAGCGATAATATGACCATTGACCACATCACGATGCTTATCGGCCCTGATCACCGGCATTCCCTGTAACGCTTTCGCTAAGCCGAATACTTTCTTATTCGCCCCTGCATCGGGCGAGACTAACACTAGCTCACCCGATAATTGAGCTGCAATCGCGGCGACAAAGCTGTGGTTGTCAATAACTTGTACTCGGTCTAACAATGCGGCGGTGACATCGCTGTGCGGGTCAAAAATGCTGACTGAAGCATATTGCTGCTGATTAATCAGGCTGGCATAGACTTTTACCGATAAGGCCTCGCCCACATTACACACTCTATCTTGGCGGGCGCCCGGCATATAAGGCAGTAACAGATCGATTTGCTCTGCACCGCTGCGGCGTAATGCATCAGTTAACAGCAAGAGCTGCATGATGGAATGATCGCCACGATAGCCGAAGAAAAGTGTGACGCGTTTCGCTGGAGGAACCAGCAGTTGAACATGATTCTCCCCCGCGCCAAATTGAAATAAACGGTAATGAGCCTCATCACTAGCTGCGGGTAACTGATAAAAATCGGCTTGCAGTTGTTGAGCGTTAACAGTGCCTTGATACGCTTGAATGCTTTTAGATGCTTGAATACGTTGAGACATACTAACCTCCTGTCTATGGCAAGATTACCGCAATTAACGGCGCCCTTGTTGTCTACAGAACCAATAGTGTCTTAAAGACATTATTATGTAAAGTTGATTTTTAGACTATTTATGACGAAATAAAAGCCATTGATATACCTAAATTGCATATAGTGTCTTTTAGACACTATATGCAATTTAGGTAACTGAATAGGAAAAAAGCTGTTGAGTAATATCAAAACCTAAAACATAAGCAGTTGTCATTAGCCCCATGAAAACGCGTTTCAATCTGCAACGACTTTGATCAACATTCTAAATTTCTTAAGAATCGGTACGATGCGGTATCGGGTTTCAAGCGGTATAAATTCGCAGGACGCCCCCGTTCAGTGCGCTTCAATCCGGTATCGATCAATAAATCGGCCTGTTCAACCCGCCGACGAAAAGATTTACCTTGGATAGGCTTACCCAGTAAAACTTCATGTACATGCTGCAGTTCTGGCAAGGTAAAAGGTTCAGACAGTGCAAAGCCTGGCACTAAAGAATATAAGGCTTTCTGTGTTAAGCGTTCCCGCGCTTGCTCAATTAACTGCAGATGATCAAACGCTAATGGCATCTGTAACACATCCTCTAACGGCCACCACTTAACATCACTCACTGAATCAATTTGGATTTGGCAGGCTTGATAACTCATCAAGGCGGTGTAACACACAGTCACGGACCAGCCTCTTATATCACGGCCACTATTACCCACAGTGCATAGCTGCTCAATATAAGGTGGCACTACCGCGGTTTTCTCATGCAGTTTACGTAATACGGTTTGTTCTAAGGATTGATCGCAATTTTCATCTATAAAGCCTCCGGGTAATCCCCACAAACCTAAAAAAGGATGGTTTGAACGTTGCACTAAGAGTACTTTAAGCTGCTGATTATGGTAGGTAAACAATACGGCATCCACTGTCAGTAGCTGAGCCTTGAAAGCCTTAGGATCGTAATTGGCAAGATATTCCGCTTCAGTCATGAGTATTCCCCATCATTCAATGTCATAAGCTTAACTTAGGCATGACACAGCTTCAAACACATTATGTCTTAGCGTCACTAAGTAAATATCCTGCACCGTGGACTTAGCTACTTTAGCCAAATTTACGCTGATAACGCGGCAACATGGTCTCATTCCCTAATATTCCGCCTTGATGCAAATACATCACATGACCTAATTCACTACGCTGTAAGTAATCCTCAAGCACAATAAAACCTAAGGGATCGTAGAGTAGTTCAAATTGAATACCTGAGGCACAAACGCGCTGCCACATGGCATAAAATTCTGGGTAGAGTTTACCAAAGTGATATTTTTTGCCGACATTCACTATCTGTGGATGCTCGAGAGTATTTGGATTAAGCATAGAGAATTGCAAACGTAAATAATCATCGCCGCCCACCACAGCGCAAGTCACAACGCGAATCGCCGTTTGCTGACGAATAAAGTACTGATTTAAAAATAACGCCGTCGTCCCCGTCCCCGACGGTAAAAATACCGTTAAATCGACTAAATCATTCGCCTGCGCAAATTGCACTATTTCTTGCGCTAATACATTTACCCCGTATTCAGCGTAGGAACAGCGCCCGCCCTCTGGGATAAAAAGCGCCGTAGATTCATTCGCGAGTACCTGAGTCTCGATATACTCTTGGCAACTCAGTCGTGCACCACCCGTTTGTAAAGCAGGCTCAGATCTAGCATTAATCTCTAACAAAACCTGAGGTTCAGATTGCGACTGAGTAAACGTCTGCTTTTGCGCCATTAACTCACTTAAGTCGATAATATTGGCGCCATTTGCCAATGCCGCAGCGTAATTCCCCGTGGGATGCTTGACTATTTGACTGGCAATATGGTCAACATAAAAATCACACTGCCAGCCTTTCATCTTGGCCAATGTTGATAGGGAATACAAAGAGTTCGCTAAGGGTGAGCCGTGGCCTATCACCTTGTTGATGCCTGCAAACTCATGATCTAAAAAGTAGCCGAATTTACGTGCTTTATTGCCGCTAAACGCTGGATGCAATAAATCATCACGTTTTAGAAATATTTCTCGACCAGCAAAGGCAAAAATATCGACGGGGGAATTTGCAAACATCAGGCTACTCAAACGATTAAATACTCTGGCTTTTAAGCCATTGGATGGAATAGCTAGTTTAACGCCACCTTTGATCTTCTGCTCTTAAGAAATTAGCAATTTAGCGAAGAATTAGTGAAAATCACAAATAAAGCTTAAACGGATAGCCCTAAGCTATTGATTATTTAAAATAAAATAATTGGCACGTTTCTCGCTTACTCATTGGCATATATTCAGTTTATCAAAGCTAACAGCATTCATTACAGCTGACGATAAAGGCTAAAAAAGTAACATAAGGAGTTTTCAATGGCAGTATTACGCTTAATATTCAACATCGCTTGGTTTGTGCTCGGTGGATTTGTGATGGGACTCGCTTGGTGGCTCGCAGGTATCCTGTGTTTTATCAGCATTATTGGTATTCCCTTTGGCCGCGCCTGCTTTGTTATCGGTGAAATGACCTTCTGGCCCTTTGGCCAAGAACAAATCAGCCGTCGTCACTTGACCGGACGTGACGATTTAGGCACAGGTGCCCTAGGCATGGTGGGAAATATTATTTGGTTCTTGCTGTTTGGGATCTGGTTAGCCATAGGTCACCTGGTCCATGCCTTAGCCTGTTTTGTGACTATTATCGGTATTCCCTTTGGAATACAGCATCTTAAACTGGCGTTACTCAGCCTAACACCGATAGGCCAAACCGTTGTGGCTAAAGCCTAATCGATTATGAGTTAACCGTCTTAGCGCTGTTCATTGCCGATGATTTACTGTCGATGATTTACTGTGGAGAATGGATAGCGCTTTTTCATCCCACACTGAAAATATCGCCTCGTTAAAAGCCATTTCTTCCTCCAGTAAATCGTTGCAACTGTATTGAGTATGGGCATATTGCGCATGGGCAGGTTCATCATCCTCTTGAACCTCAGCTTGCGGCTTAGTCGGCTCCACAATTGCCAACAGATAGTGTGCCAGTTTTGCAGGGGCATCAATGGCCGCATCATGACCGCAATACGCTAATACTATCAAATCCGTGTGAAAGTGCTGTGCCAAGGCTTTGCTCGATGCCATGCTCACCAAAGCATCACGGTCGCCACAGAGTACACTTATCGGCACTTCCACGGTCAATGGACACTGATATTGAAAAGCCGCCCACAGTTGCCGCCAGGCGTTACGAATAGTTGGCGACGATTGGCGGCGAAATTCACTCCATTCGGCAATTAAACTGCAGTCTCGCCGATGACGAAAACTGGTTAAACGCACTATCGTCGACTCGATGGGATGTAAGGCTTTACCTCGAGCCCGCAAGAAAAACGCCTTCAATGCATTCAGTGGATTAAATCTTTGATACCAAGCAGATAAATTTGCCGCACTGCTGTTTAGTACAAATACATGCCTTATCTGCCAAGGTCGCTGACGCGCCATTTCCAGCGCTAACATACCGCCCATAGACAAACCGAGAAGGTAAATGGCTTCTCCTTCTTGTACCTGCTCATCCAATTGCAGCCACACGACATGAGCATAGTCAGCAATCTTAAGCGGACTGGCCTCGGTTGATAGCGTTCCATTGCCCGGCAAGTCAGGAGTCAGTACTCGCAGCCCCTTTTGTCGCAGTCGCTGATCGAAGCCATTCCAGTGGCGCTGATCACGCATTAATCCCCGCAATAACACCCAAGTTGTCATGACTGTGGCTCCCGATACCAATACTGCCGCGCGCACTCAGTGAGTTCAGTCAAACGTTCAGGCGTTAACTGCTCTAACGATTGGGCGTAGGCCGCTTCCATCATAAATTGCATCAGCACTGTGTGCCTGCGTAAAATTCTGTGGTGACGATGTGTTTTCTGCGGATTGAAAAAACCTGCAAAATTAAATATTTGTCTGGGGTTTTTCTTTATCCAAGCCCAGGATCCCATCTCCAATGTCAAAGGCAGAAACGGTACCTGAGCATGGGGATCGGCCACTTGATGTTGGCGATAGAGGTAATCCCAAATATCCCCATGGGTGCGATAAAACTGACTCTGGGGTGCGAGCCGATAATGGCCATGATGGGGATAACTCTGTTCAAATAATTGTTTTAGATAAAAAATATAATTGGCATTTTCGAAGGCGGTACGGGTATGGGCGTAGGGGAACCAAATATGATCACTCAAGCCAAAGCCTGAGTGAGCATCGAGGGAAATCAAACTGGTGCTGCGGCTCAGCAATTGCTGTACATAGGCAACTAAACCGGCGGTTTCAAGCTCCATTCCCCCCATGCCGCGATACCAAGGCAGCCGCGACGATATCCGCTGTCCTCCGACCATAAAAGAGACTTTTTCGCTAGATTCTATCGGGGCGTTACGCATCAAATCCACTTGATTGCCATTGCCCCGCGTTCCCATAAATAAACCAACGGGATTCACCACAGGCACAAAAGCTAACCGCACGCCCGTTAACATCTGTTGTAGATGCTTATCCCACACCAGCCGCTGCAACAAACTGTTCAGCAATGCCAAGATGACTTGAGAGCCAATACGTTCAACCCCATGCACGCCGCCCACAAAGAGTACTGTCGGACAGGGATTATCTCCTCCGCCCAGTTCAACACTATAGAGAGGAAAATGTTCGTGACGAAATGGGATGTCGGCAAGAATTTGATACTGCAACTTAAGATGATGAGTATCAATGAGTTGTTGCAGCGTATCTAACTCAAAGGGAAGTTTATTCATGTCACCTTAATCAAAAAATGAGAGAGCAACTCATGCCGTTAAGGTGATGCTAATAGTGAACAAAGACAGAATGATGACAAGCGGAATATCTGATGTAATTTTAAGAGGAATAGGCTGAAAATAGAGGAAAAACTAGAGAGCACACTAACCTAAATCATGCATTAGTCTTCACGATACAGTAGCTCTCCAATGATGGTTTCGACGTCAATTTGCGCCAAGCCTTGGTCGAAAATATCTCGCCAACGTCGACCTTCTTCGGTATTACGAAACGCGATATAAAGCTGCTTATTCGCTAAAATTTGGCGGTTGATTTGTAGTTTTTCCGCCAGCGGCTGCAAGGGCTTTTGCTTAAGTAAATAGTGCAGCACGTTGACATCGATTACCGCCGCATCAATACGGCCGGCGGCCACTTTCTTAATATTGTGCTCATCTGAAGTCACCGCTTCAGTCGGCTGAACGCCTGTGGTAATCATGCGATCTAACGCCTGAGTATTCACGTAATCTTTCACCACACCTAAGGTATAGCGATTCAGATCTTCGACATAATTCCAACTCACAGGATGGGCTTTTTGCTCCACCAGTCCCAAAGGACCGTCGCCAATCGATTTAGAAAAAACAAACTTTTCAGTCTCAAAATAATATTCAGGAAAATAACCCAGATAGTCTGAATTAGGCATACTGGCGAGCTTTACTGCGCGGCTCCATGGGTAAAAATCCACTTCTAATTGGTGCCCCATCACTTTGAGCGCCGCCCGCGCCACAGCAATACTCGCGCCCTGCTCTGCTAACTGCTGCCCCGAATAAGGCGGCCAAAGTAAGGATGTCAGCATTAAGGTATCCGCCTTCACTGTGCTCAATCCCATGGAGGAAAGGCAACACGCAAGGAGCATTGAACGCCATCGAACCATTTGGGACTCCTTAGCCTGCAGAATGGATTGACTACTAAATCATCGACAAATTGAGCTTTAGTTTTTATCTGCCAAGATTTTTTCTCTGGTTTTAGTATAGCCATGAAGCCACTGCGGGGAAGTGAAGTTTTGTTACAATTAGGCTGACGACATAAGCTGCCAATAAATGAGCAAAGGATTAGACTGAAAACTGATATACAGTTAGCACACAACTGATAGTCAGCTGACAGTACAGCTTGATTCGATTAACTCACCATGAGGCCAACTCCTATGCGCAAAGTTACCTTTTTCAATCTCGCGCCGTCCTCCCATGCAAAAGGCGCGATAACTAAAGCGGGGATCACTTTGATTGGCGCAGCTTTAACCTTGCTCGGGCTGGTCTTTTTACTCTTACCCGGCCCAGGTTTACTCTTGATTATCTTAGGATTGGCGCTGCTCAGCACACAATATGCGTGGGCAAAGCTGGCGCTGCGTCGCAGTCAGCGAAAGTTAACTCAAAGTGCGGCTTGGCTTGATGGCATGACTCGTCGACTCTTCCGTTAACTCGTTAAGTTGTCGGTTAAACGACACCTATAGACTGAATAAAATTCAAGCCGCATTGCGCGGCTTGAAAGTCAAAAAAGCAGGCTCGCCAAATCACATCACTTAAGCATTAATATCTTCATATAACTCTTGATACATCAGCTCGCGCATTTTGAATTTCTGAATTTTCCCCGTCACTGTCATTGGGTACTGTTCCACAAACTTGATGTAACGCGGTACTTTAAAGTAGGCAAACTTCTCAGTAAGGAAATGACGAATATCTTCCTCGGTAATCGTCGCGCCAGAGCGGACTTTGATCCAAGCACACACTTCCTCACCGTATTTATCGCTTTGAACGCCAAAAACAGCCGCATCCTGCACATCTTTATGGGTGTAAAGTTTCTCTTCAATCTCACGGGGATAGATATTCTCGCCACCGCGAATGATCATATCTTTAATGCGACCCACAATTTGCACATAACCTTGCTCATCCATTTGGCCGATATCGCCAGAATGTAGCCAGCCCGCACTGTCTATGGTCGCCGCCGTTTTTTCGGGATCGTTCCAATAGCACTGCATAATGCAATAACCGCGACTACAGACTTCACCGGGTTGATTAATTGGCAACACTTCACCAAATTCGTCGACTATTTTCACTTCGGTATGGGGCAGAGCACGGCCAACGGTGAGCACACGTTTCTCAACCGGCGAGTTGATTTCAGTAATATGATTGAGCGGACTGCACTCAGTCTGACCATAACCAATCAGTACTTCCTTCATATACATGAGATTTTGTACACGGCGCATCACTTCTTCTGGGCAAGTAGCCCCCGCCATCACGCCGGTTCGTAAAGAACTCAAATCAAAACGCGTAAATTCAGGATGCTCAAGCTCGGCAATAAACATGGTCGGTACGCCATGTAAAGCGGTGCAACGCTCTTGCTCAATCACTTGCAATGTCGTCAAGGGATCGAAGGATTCGCCGGGGAACACAGCCGCGGCGCCTTTGGCTAAGCAGACTAAACTGCCGAGTACCATGCCAAAACAATGGTATAAGGGCACAGGAATACAGAGTTTATCGTGGCAGGTAAACTTCATCGCCTCTGCGACTAAATAGCCATTATTCAAAATGTTATGGTGGGATAAGGTCGCACCTTTCGGGCTACCCGTCGTGCCAGAGGTAAACTGGATATTAATCGAATCATACGGGCTTAATGCTTTACCGATACTCTCGAGTGCCGCCTTGTCATCGGCGGTCACATCGACGAGCAGATCATCAAAATTCAACATGCCGACGGATTTTTCAGCGCCCATACGGATCACAAACTCGAGCTCAGGAACAGCCTTCGCCTGTAATTGACCAGCAGGGCAAGAAGTTAGCTCAGGCGCCAATTCGTATAGCATTTCGAGGTAATTGCTGGATTTAAACTTGTCGGCACAAATTACCGCGCGGCAACCCACGTTACTCAGCGCATATTGCAACTCTTCAGGCCGATAAGCGGGGTTAATACACACCATGATGGCGCCAATTTTAGCGGTCGCATATTGGGTTAAACACCATTCAATATTGTTGGGTGACCAAATGCCCACTCTATCGCCGGACTTAATACCGAGTTTTAATAATCCTGTGGCGAGCGCCTCGATTTGAGCGAGATATTGGTGGTAATTCCAGCGGATATGTTGATGATGTACGACAACGGCTAATTGGTCGGGATACGTTGCCGCAATCTCATCAAGATACTGACCTATGGTTTTCTCAACGAGTTTCGGTGATCGCACACCATGAAACTCGCTGACGTTGAGCGGACTGATAACTTGGCTTGTTGGAACTGACATTAAGGCCTCCGTGCATTTATTATTATGGTTAGCGAGGTCCAAACTAACCAATCCACGGATCATGTCACAAGCAAAAAAGCACTTTATTAGACTAAAGAGTAAGATAATCGATTAAATAACAATCCATTAAAGTGCGGGGTTAGCGACTGATAAATTCAAGATGAGTACTCGACTTAGGCACATTTAAACTTTGCAAGCGCTCAACAATGGCCAGTAAAATCCCTTGGCGGCGCATATTTTCTAACACGCCAGGGCTAAAGACCTCAAGTCGCGTCATGGCGGTCAGCAGCAACTTGCATTGTGCTATGCTCGCTTCACGAATGTAGGCGGGTTTATCGACTAAGTAACTGTTGTTATACCAATAGTCCCAAGTGAAATTTGCCAATAACCAACCTTGTGTAGTCAGGTCATTAATAAATTCCAGCATCCGCTCATGGCTTAGGATCACATCACCGGCTGTAAAATCCTTAAGATATTTAGTGTATAAACCACAGTCGGACGTCATTGTTGAAGTTCCCATAACACACCTCACAGGTTTTGATTGCCACTGCTGCCACAACTTGTATGGCACCAATCACAAACCGAGATCGAATTTGACGCTTTGCCTTAGTATCGAGAATCTGCATAAGGCATACCAAATAAGATTGCTGCCCACAGGCTAAGCCACCTTATCTGAACCGAAACTTAATCAAACTCACAATGCTTGATATGAGTGACGAACTGGGGTGTTCGATAAAATTAAGATAAACTCAGGGATATTGAAGCGCTTAACGGCAACTATGAATAAAGGAAACAAGATGAACTACTGGCTTATGAAATCGGAACCCGACGAATTCAGCATAGATGATCTTAAGGCTTGCCCGAACCAAACCGAAGCTTGGCATGGGATACGTAACTATCAGGCGCGTAACTTTATGCGCGATGAGATGCAGATTGGCGATCAGGTATTTTTTTACCATTCAAGCTGCAAAGTACCCGGTATTGTTGGTATCGCTGAAGTCGTGACAAATGCGTATCCCGACAGCACAGCCTTCGATCCCGAATCTAAGTATTTCGACCCTAAGTCAGATCCTACTAAACCAAGATGGCTACGAGTGGATATCCGCTTTGTCGAAAAATTTAACGATATTATTCCCTTAAGCTTGATGAAAAACCTGCCACAATTGGCTGACATGTATTTAGTGTCTAAGGGCTCAAGGCTGAGTATCCAACCTGTGACCGCCGAACAATGGCAAGCTGTGCTAATGTTAACCCCTTGAGTCAAGCATCTCGACTCAGTAACGTTCAGCTAAGGTTCATTTAGTATCGCCTATTGTTGGCCGCATCAAGCATTGCCGCTGCACTAACTCAATGCACTCTCAACGCCCCTTTGGAGCACAGATGAATAAATCAACGTCAGTGGTTATCGCAGGACTCGTGCTCAGCTTAATGGCACCTATCTCAGTTTTTGCTAAAGATGACCATGAACACGAGCACCACAAAAAAGAGAAAGGCTTACCACCTGGATTACAGAAAAAGGTCGACCACGGTGAACGTTTACCACCCGGTTGGCAGAAAAAACTCCATCGTGGTGATGTGCTTGAGCATGATATTTATGACCGCGGTCGTATCATAGTGCCCTTAGACAGAGATGGCATTATTAGCATCCAAGTTGAAGGCGCATTGATCAAACTCGATAACAACAGTCGTAAAATCCTCGATATCGTCAATATCATTACCGAATAGTCACGCATGACATGCGCGAAATGGCTAATCATTGCAGTTTTATTAGCACGCCCAGTTCTAATTAGGGCGTGCCATCATCCCAAATCATGATGCTTACACAACCCTATCCCCTGTCTGTACTTCTATTTATCCCACAATTCCTCGCGAGTTAATGACTACAGTTACAATTAAGCAACATACTGATATTTATCATATCTTTACTATCAGACGCTTGGTCACCTATCGGCTGAATGCTAGACTCAGCCAGTGCTAATATGCGTATAAACTTAAATGAAATTTCTTCGGCGGTACTCAAGGTTTTAGCCTGAACAGAAGGCTAAGCCCCTGACATCAAAGCATTGGTATCAAGCTCTTTGCATAAAGTTATAGCATCGAACCGAATCAGATAAGCGTTATCAAAAGGTACTCACGCAGCTAAAGTAACCAAAGCAGCCAAAGCAACGACTAATGCAACTAACGTAAAACCTTAACGACACTCATAGTATCCCTATAATGACCGCAGACTAAAGCTGGATTTTGACAATGGAACACACTTCACTTCAACGGGTTAAGCAGGCGATTATTGCGGGATTCTGGGCATCACTCGCCAGTATTTCTGTGGGTTTTCTCTTTAAGCTTTGGTTAGCACAATGGGTTGCTAAAGCAGATCTGGCTCTCTATCACACGGTTATCGATATTATCTCACTGTCGCTGATCCTGATGACAGGATTTCGCTCCTCTATGGTGGTGACTTACTCCCAGACCAAGCAAGATGTGGATATCACCAATATATTCCGCTACAGCTTGATCGCTATGGTGCTGCTGACATGGGGCTTAGTCTTGCCCTATATCAAACACAAACTTCACCTTAACGTTGAATATTTTCAATTGGTTGGCATTGTTTTGAGCATGGGGCTCAAGGTGTATTTTACCAATCAAATCGCTATGTACCGGCTATATGCCATCTCCAATCGAGTGACTTGGCTGGAACCGATAGCGCAAGTTACCAGCTTTTTCTTGTGTTTCTATGGGTTAAAACAAACGGCCATAACCTCACTCTTTTACAGCATGACACTGTCATCGCTCATCGTTGCCTTATATATGTACTTAAAACGGCGCAAAGATATCGCCACTCCGCCCTTAAGTGCGGTGCATTTTGATACGGGCTTACGCAGTTTCATGAAAAAAAGCCTGACAGCGTCCATGGAAGCGGGTGCCAGTATCTTGATGATTTACATCACAGTATTGCTAACCATTGCCTATTTCAGCATAGATGAACTGGGTGATTTCCAAGTGGTGGTGCGGCCGATGATCACTTACCTCACCTTGCTGTTTGTCTTCCCCATCTACCGCTTTGTGCTGCCCGAAGTGGCAGTGTGTGTACGAGAAAAACGCTTTGATGAAGTGCAACAAATCAAGTCATGGCTGACTAAAGTCTCCCTGTGGATCAGCGGGGTGTTTTTCGTCGCTATGATATTCGCGAGCAAGCCATTGGTGGCTTGGTTATTCCCCGAGCAATACATTAAAGCGGCCCCTGTATTAATGCATTTCTCCATGTTTTTTATATTTATGATGCTCAACGGCTATCAGTTGGCCTATATCAAAGCCCACGGCTACTTTACCCAAAGCCTACTCATTCGCCTTGCTGGTATCGCAGTGCTGGTCGGTACTTTCTACGCTTACCGCCTATATACCGAGAATGTCGTCGCAGTAATTTTAGCCTTGGGAACAGGCTATTTAATGATGTATCTGATATCGAAACTGGTGGAAAGACGCATTCAGCAGAGTCTTAACAACGGCCAAACACAGCCTTAACGACAGCTAAGAACGCTTAAAACGATGAAGGAAATGGACACCTTGCAACTAAAAAGGCATCCCAGAGGATTATCTGGAATGCCTTAAGAAGAGACAGCATGATTACTAAATGGTGCTGTGATTGATAAATCGATTCAACTTAGGGCTTAACGCCCATCAAGCATGCGGCCAAGACCACCAAGCACTGAACCTTCACCGCGATCACTGCCACCCGCAGATGGGGCATGGGCGATAATGCGGTCTGCCATTCGTGAGAACGGTAAACTTTGCAGCCAAACCGTGCCGTGACCTTTTAACGTCGCTAAAAATAAGCCTTCGCCGCCAAATACCATGGATTTTAACGAGCCTGCGCGCTCAATGTCGTAATCTATCCCAGGCGTAAATCCAACCAGACAACCGGTATCAACCCTTAAGGTTTCGCCTCGCAGTTCTTTCTTCACTAAGGTGCCGCCCGCATGGATAAAAGTCATGCCATCGCCTTGTAGGCTTTGCAGAATAAACCCTTCGCCACCGAAAAAGCCCGTGCCTAAACGGCGATTAAATTTCATCGTCACCCGTGTACCTAGCGCCGCCGCTAAAAAACTGTCCTTCTGACAGATAAGCTCGCCGCCATATTCGGCTAAGTCGATCGCAAGGATTGTGCCCGGATAAGGGGCAGCAAAGGCGACTTTGCGCTTTTGGTTGCCTTGATTGGTAAAGTGAGTCATAAAAATGCTCTCACCGCTTAACGCCCGCTTACCCGCGCCCACCAACTTGCCAAAAAAGCCTGACTCAGGTTCAGAACCATCGCCCATTTTGGCCTCAAAGCTAATGTCTTGCTCTAGGTAGTTCATCGCGCCCGCTTCGGCGACCACGGTTTCATTAGGATCGAGTTCCACTTCAATCAACTGCATACTGTGGCCGATGATTTCATAATCCACTTCATGACAACGTCTAGACATACTGTTCCCCTTAACTGTCAGTTCCTTGTTACTAGCCTTTAGATTGACCCAGATGGACAACTCTTTAGCTATCGCGGCTCAATTTCACTCTTCATCACGACCTTAATCTAGATCTAAGCTCAGTCTGAATTTAGGCCTTATTTTAACTCTCAATCTAAGCCTTAATCTGACCTAGGCATTAATCTATGACATAAAATGTCAAAATGCGATAATTTTATGCGATGACTTGTATCAAAAGATGACAAGTGAAGACTTATCAACCCAAACCCACACCATTGAACTGCTCAGCCTTAGCAAACTCCTCTAATATCAACTCGGTAAAAAGTTGTCCCGCACGGCCTAAAGGCCGCTCTAAGGTCGAGACGAGCTGTGGAATAAAGGTATACCGGCTGCCACCGACAAAGTCGATTTCAACTAACTCACCCTTCTCCAACTCTTCTTGTACGAGAAAGTCTGGCAACCAACCAAAACCTAAACCTTTTAACAAAGCGTTCTTTTTCATGATAAAGCCTGAAAGATAAAACACTTTATCGCCGCCAAATTGCATTTCATCGCGGTAACTTTTATTGGGCGAAGAGTCTTCGATAGTCAATTCCACGTGTTGCTGCAGTTCAGACAAACTAATTTCGCGAATAAAAGATAAAGGATGCGAAGCACTGGCCACCAGCACACTGGTGATGGCTGGCAAAGGTTGCGGATGATAATAGGGGCCAGTGCGATAATCTTTCACTAACATCAAGTCGGCATTATCCCGCTCGAATCTATGTTGTACGCCGCCTAAAAATTCCATATTGAGCTGAATTTTAGTGGGGATTTGATGTTCAGCCATACGCTTTAAAGCCGTCATAATTGGCTCCATCGGCAAGGCTCCATCTATCACTAGCTCTAGCTTTGGCTCCCAGCCTTCACTGAAACGGCTGGCAAGATGTTCAATGTTTGCAAGGTGTTGCAACAATCTTCGCCCCTCGGCCAAAATCACCCGGCCCTCTTGCGTCAGCTCTGCACGATATTGCTCACGGCTAAAAAGTTGCACACCTAAGTGCTCTTCTAACTTTTTAACTTGATAACTCACCGCCGATTGCGCCTTGTGTAACCGCTCCGCCGCCTTGGCAAAACTGCCCTCTTCCACCAGCACTTGCAGCACATTAAAAGCATCAATATCGATGCGCATGGTCACTCCTTGGCTCTTATGAACATGTCACGGAAACACTACGATTCGTAAAGATTAGAATACCATCTAATTTTTAGATTGAGATAACGGATTTATTATTCTTTTTTTTGTTCATTCAAGCAACTAAATTGATAACAAGATCACACTAATGCAACTTGCAGCATAACGACCAGCGATGTAGGTAACCCTGCAACGCAATATTGAAGGAATAACCATGCCATTTTATGTGAAACAAGGCCAGATCCCCCATAAGCGCCATATCGCATTTGAAAAGGAAAACGGCGAGCTTTACCGTGAAGAGTTGTTCTCAACCCATGGTTTTTCCAATATTTATTCCAATAAATATCACCACAACATGCCAACCAAAGCGTTGGAAGTAGCACCTTACAGCCTAGGCCACGGTGCCAATTGGGAAGACTCGCTGGTCCAAAACTATAAACTCGATTCCCGCGATGCCGACCGTGAAGGTAATTTTTTCAGCGCCCGTAACAAGATTTTTTATAACAATGACTTAGCACTTTATACCACCAAAGTCACCGCCGATACCGACGAGTTTTACCGTAACGCCTATGCCGATGAGGTGGTTTTTGTCCACGAAGGTGAAGGCACACTCTACAGCGAGTACGGCACGATTAAGGTCCAAAAGTGGGACTATTTAGTGATCCCACGCGGCACGACTTATCAACTTAAATTCAACGATTACAGCAATGTGCGACTGTTCGTTATCGAGTCATTCTCTATGGTGGAAGTGCCTAAGCATTTCCGTAACGAGTATGGTCAGCTATTAGAATC
This sequence comes from Shewanella sp. SP2S2-4, assembly GCF_031932025.1. NCBI lineage: Bacteria > Pseudomonadati > Pseudomonadota > Gammaproteobacteria > Alteromonadales > Shewanellaceae > Shewanella > Shewanella sp. SP2S2-4. The sequence goes on along the minus strand of NZ_JAUOER010000027.1, from coordinate 27,409 downwards.
GGCACCTTATTGCGAGCGCGATTTACGCGTACCTACATTGCAAGATGCTGTGGTTGAGCGCGGCGCCTTCCCCTTAGTGTGTAAGTTTGGCGATAAATACCAACTCACCACACTTGAATGGCATCCCTTTGATTTAGTGGGTTGGGATGGCTGTGTTTACCCTTGGGCATTCAACATTACCGAATACGCGCCAAAGGTAGGCAAAATCCATCTGCCGCCTTCTGATCACTTAGTCTTTACTGCCCATAACTTTGTGATTTGTAACTTCGTGCCGCGCCCTTACGATTTCCACCCGAAATCGATTCCAGCGCCTTATTACCACAACAACATCGATAGCGACGAAGTCTTGTATTACGTCGATGGCGACTTTATGAGCCGTACGGGCATTGAAGCGGGTTACATGACCTTACATCAAAAAGGCGTGGCCCACGGCCCACAACCGGGCCGCACTGAAGCCTCAATTGGCAAGAAAGAAACCTATGAATACGCAGTGATGGTGGACACGTTCGCCCCACTGAAATTAACCGAACATGTACAAAATTGCATGAGCAAAGACTACAACCGCTCTTGGCTAGAAGACTAGCCCTAAGCCACCAGCGCACCAAAAAGGTTGCGTATCCCAAGGTAATAAAAGGGATAAAGAGTGTCGGCGGTTGAACTAAAATAATGAGGAAAACATCATGGCAAGCGAACTAAATCCACTGGGCTTATTAGGTATCGAATTCACGGAATTCGCCAGCCCTGATACTGATTTTATGCACAAGGTCTTTATCGACTTTGGTTTTTCACTGCTGAAAAAAGCCAAGAACAAAGACATCCTGTACTACAAACAGAATGACATTAACTTTTTGCTCAACACTGAGCGCGAAGGTTTCTCAGCTAAATTTGCTAAATCCCACGGCCCAGCCATTTGTTCTATGGGCTGGCGGGTAGAAGATGCCGGCTTTGCCTATCGCGTTGCCGTTGAACGTGGTGCAAAACCCGCCGATGATGCCAATAAAGATCTGCCTTATCCTGCGATTTACGGCATTGGCGACAGCTTGATTTATTTCATCGACACCTTTGGCGCAGATAACAATATCTATGCCGTTGATTTTGAAGACTTAGACGAGCAAGTCATCACTCAAGAGAAAGGCTTTATCGAAGTCGATCACTTAACCAACAACGTCTACAAAGGCACAATGGAACATTGGGCTAACTTCTATAAAAACATTTTTGGTTTTACTGAAGTGCGCTACTTTGACATCAGCGGCGTACAAACCGCGCTGGTATCCTACGCCCTGCGCTCGCCAGATGGCAGCTTCTGTATTCCGATTAACGAAGGTAAAGGCAGCGATAAAAACCAAATCGATGAATACCTGAAGGAATACAATGGCCCAGGTGTGCAACATTTAGCCTTTAGAAGTCGCGATATCGTTAAATCTCTGGATGCGATGGAAGGCAGTTCAATCCAATGCTTAGACATTATCCCTGAATACTACGACACCATATTTGAGAAGTTGCCGCAGGTGACTGAGAATCGTGAGCGCATCAAACATCACCAAATTTTGGTGGATGGCGATGAATCCGGTTATTTACTGCAAATTTTCACTAAAAACCTGTTCGGACCGATTTTTATCGAAATCATCCAACGCAAAAATAACTTAGGTTTTGGTGAAGGCAATTTTACTGCTCTGTTTGAATCGATTGAGCGGGATCAAATGCGCCGCGGCGTACTGTAAGTTTTCATCCTGCTAATAAAAACCGGTACGCACTGCGTACCGTTTTTGTTTCTATAACGATCTAAATCGTCATTTAAATCACTATCAGCATTGACGCCAATCACTCGGCATCGACCTTCCTGCATTATTCCACATTGATGGGTTTGATAACCTTACAAGGGTTGCCAGCCGCCACACAGTTCGCCGGAATGCTCTTATTAACTACGCTACCGGCACCGATGACACAATTATCGCCAATGGTCACACCGGGCAACACAGAGACGTTACCGCCAAGCCAGACATTATTGCCGATTTGAATTGGCGCGCCGTATTCCGTCGTTTGCCGCGCGATGGGATCAATCGGATGCGTTGCGGTAGAAATCATCACATGGGGACCAAACATCACGTTATCGCCAATCGAGACTGAGCAAACATCCAATATGGTTAGATTATGATTAGCATAAAATTGTTTACCAATATGGATGTTATAACCGTAGTCACAAAAGAAATTAGGCTCAATATGGGCGCAGTGTTGAATATCGAGCAGGCCACGAAGGTGATCCATACGCGCATCAAGCTGAGTCGGTTCGGCCAGATTAAACTGATGGCAAACGGATTTCGCCCGCATCCGCTCAGCCAATAGCTCATCATTCCATGCCTTATAGGGCTGACCCGCCAACATTTTTTGTTTCTCAGTCATCGTATTGTCAACATTCCATCCATGATGACCTAACCCTAACAATCGATTAATGAAAGTTCAAGAACTGCCTTATATGCTATTGAATGAACTACCCATCTTGCTGACAGAACATTTAACTAACAGCCAATGTGAGTCACATTCAAGAACTCGATTTCAATCGAGAGAAAGGTCGTTGCCTTTGTTCGTCATCACAATAGAGTTCTGCAAATAAATACACTAGACACAAACTGTTCAGCGGCATGACAGGATTTGTCCAAATCATTCGGCTGTGACGCCCTGCTTCACCGAAGATTTCAAGCAATAAATCCGAAGCCCCATCGAGCGCTTTAGGATGTTCAAAGCAAGATTGATGCACATTTAACACCCCTTCCAAGCGATAAATTTGTTTTATCCGCGAAAGCTCACCGCAAGCCTGTTTCAATTGGGCAATGGCATTTAGGGTCGCAAGACGACAGGCAGCGTAGCCTTCGCTCACAGTATGATCGGCGCCCAATTGTCCTTGATACTGAAGCTCGCCCTCTAAATAGGGAAACTGACCCGAAGTCATTAACTGACTGCCGACAATTGAATAGGGTTCATAATTCCCAAGAGCCGCAGCAACCTCAGGTAGTTCAAGCCCAGCCGCCACAAGCCGCGATTCAGGTGTGATCATCATAATGTCACCTCCTGATATGAGACTTTCGCAGGATTAAGCAACGGGGCTAACCAGGTCGTCAAATGCTGAGGATTGACTGTCAGCCAGTTCGCAGCGGCCTCATCTTCCGTCATTCCTTGTCGATTAACCGCATAATCGAGTTCTGCAACCATTTGATTCGATAATACTATGTTATCAAGTACCTGAATTTGTGCGGGCGAGAAATTAACCACTAACTCGCGTTCACGGGCGAGCAATACCGCTTTATCTTTTCCCCCGAGTAAACCTTTGGGGTCCTGAAGATCGCGAATACCGTATTGATGGTGTAAAAATTGTGGATGCCACAAAGGAACGATCACCCACTCGTTTACCGCTACGGCAGACTCAAAAGCGGCGACACAGTCGGCCTGAGTGCCTGTTCTAAATTGATAACCCGCCGCCGTTAATCCATATTGCGTCATGATAATTTTAGAAAATCGCGTGATCCCCGCCCCCTCACCAATCCCTTGAATGATCGGCCGCATACGTTGCTGCACGTCAGGCTTGAGTAAATCCTCAATGCTCGACACTTGCTCAGCAGGCACATAATCGGGTACGCCCCAGAGCGCATAGGGCTCATAATGTAGCCCGAGTTGCCGCGTAGCAATTCGCTCTTCGACACCTTGTCGATAAATCCCATGGCTATGGGGCAACCATGCTGAACACAGCATATCCACTTTGCCTTCGCCTAGCTGCTCAAAATTAGCCTCGTGCAATGCATAGCTTCGTTTAACCTCTTTGCCCATAATGCCTATCACATGGGCCACCACAGCGGCGGTGACTCGATGAAAACTTAAGTCCGTCACTCCCATGCGAATCTTCGGCTTACCCTGTGAGCTCTCCATATTTGTACTCGTATTCAATGAATTCATACCTATCACACCTCGAGGAAATAATGCCAATGATGCCAAACTGCCCAATCCCAGCGTTTGTAATAGTTGCCGTCTGAAGGCATTAATCTCCGCCATGTTCAGGCTCCTTGGTGTCTGAAATAGCGAGCCTATCCATCACAATTCCAATGATGGCGTTGTCTTTTGCATAGGGGAATATCATCTCTACTTTGATGCCATTCGGATCTTCAAGGAACAACTGATGCTCACCAACCTCAGGCACGATTCGTTCCTGAAAAATCATCCTCTGCTGGCATAAATGCTGCTGCATCTGCTGTAAATCCTTGCCACGAAACGACAAATGGTCAACACGTCCCGAGCCATAAATATTTCTACTTTCCCCTAAGTAGGCCTCTAGCGCCTGATCGCCCGCTTCCACTAAATGCAGAATGGGTTTATTTGATGCATAGAGCCAATGTCCGGGAAAACCAAACTGTGGCCGCCAACCTAATTTCAATCCAAGGATGTCTTGATAAAACAACAGCGTTTCAACCAGTTTGGGCGTTCTGATAGTAAAGTGATCCAATCCGACTATGTTCATAATGTCATCCTCTGGGTGTCGTGACTCAGTGACTCGGTATAACCAAGTGCGAATCCAAACCGTTTTAATCCGCAAAAATCGTGTGAATAAATTCAGTTAAGATAAGCACTTGGCGTAAGGTTATAAAATTAATTGATGAGATTAATTGTTCGGATTAATTACCACGAACGCCCGCCGCTAACGGCTTAAAACGGAAAATATAATAAGGTGGACTGTTTTCAGCTTTGCCATTATTTAATGGCGCCGATAACGGTAATTGCGCAGCCCCAGAGTACAAATAACCTTGCTTGCCATAACTCACACCGTCGGGCCAAACCATACGTTCATCATGGACATAAGTGCGATACTGGCGAGAATCAGCAGGGATCACGCCAATTGCCCGCTCTCCCACTTCCGTTAGATACAAATTATTCGCTTCATCAATACTTAAGCCACCGTTGTCGGGCTTATCGGCATAAGCCTCCACTTTGGCAGAGAGTGCCGCAGGCGTTAACGAAGGATTGATGAGATCTGTCATCCGCACACGGTAAACTTTGTCTTTATTCATCGGGGCAAAGTAGAGCCATGTTTGGGTTTTATCTAAAGCAATACCATCGGCACCCACATAGACTTCAATCTGCTTTCTATCTTTTGAGTCTTTATCGATAATCAGTGGCCGCTGTAAGTCTGGCATCACACTGTTATCACCCTGTAATAGGCGCCGACTTTTCCCTGTATTTAAGTCCACAACCACCAACGCAGCCTTTTCACCAATGGGACCCGTGCCAATCCCCTCATCAGCAATCACAATCGCTTGGTGTCGAGATGAGATAACAAAGTCATTATGTTGTGACTCAGGAAGAGAGACTGGCGCGGGCAAATGAATAATGCGATCTAATTGGTTTTTCTTGGTATCCCACGCCACTAATTTAGGCTCAATACGTGGCGCCTGCTGGCCAGAGTCTAATAGCCAAACTCTGTCTTGATCGTCGGTTCGCAGCCCCAACACCCAATTAAGGCAAGTGTCAGGTTCTTTCGCTTTGCCCTGCGGATCATGGCATTGCTGCCAATCCGAATTAGGGAATGGCTTAGTACTACCATCCGCTAAAAGCTCTGCCACCTTAATGTTAGGTTGATAGAAAGGGTGATAACTGAAAATCAATCGATCATCTGATGTGAAAGTAATACCGCCCACAGCCCCATCAAGTTCGGCAAAGACTTCCATTTTTGCCAGCGGCTCAGTCTGTGTCGCCCATGAGTGAGAACACAACAAACTGCTTGCCAGTAGAGTAAAAGCCTTTGATAACATGGGGTATGTAATGCGCGTAGATAATATGGTCATCTTCATTCCTCCTAACGTGGGCCAGCTAAAAGCGTTAAACTTGCTTCGCCTAATCTATGCTGCCAAAGATAGAATCCCACCAAAGCGGGTGTTGATCCCTTGTCTATCGGCAACTGCGCCACATCCAAAGCATGCACTGTCCATACATAGCTGTGTTCACGTCCCTCTGGTGGACAAGGTCCAAAGAATCCAGGTTTACCTAAATCGGTATTAGCTTCAATGGCACCACTGGGTAGCGCTCCACCATTCACACCACCAGCGAGAGTCGATGCTTTTGCAGAAATGTCATACACAACACGATGCCAAAAACCACTGCCAGTAGGTGCATCTTTGTCATAAAAAGTGACAGCAAAACTTTTGGTGCCAGCAGGTGCATTTTGCCAAGTTAAACTCGGCGCGATATTGTTACCCGAACAACCAAATTGATTCCAAAAATACTCAGGAGGGAAGCTTGAATTATCGGCAAGATTACTTTGTAAACTAAACACTTTGGTACTGTTGTCAGCCATAACGTTATTAATGCTGGCAGCCAAAATAACACTCAGTAAGAATGTATATTTACTTGCAGATAGAGATGATTTGATCATATGCAGAATCCATTATTAAACTGTTCTATAACAGTTATTGATAATTAATTTAAGAATGGGGTTAGCATATCAATCAAATAAATATTGATAAGTCGTGTCTCGCTGATATGAGTTTCAAAAATTATTAGATAATCTAAACATGCTTCAGCATTATTTTTCGATTATAGTATTGGCGGCACGAGTGAATGAATAACGGTAAGCCGCAAGATAACGATAATTAAGCGAGTAACCTAATGACCGAACAAGAATGCGCTATGACTCAGGCAAGCTATCAGCCTTGGTTCCCCGCAGAAAGAAAGCTTAAACCCCATCCTGATTTGAGCTGCAGATTAGAGGGGTTATCCTTGACCTTACTGTGGCAAGAGCCTAATGACAGTGCGTTCTCGATGGAAATTCATTTCCCAACGATCGCAGGAATTCTGGTGATTGATGAATCAAGTTATCAAACTTGTTCAAATAGTATCCATGTTAATCTGAATGATGATTTAGGCAGTAATATCAATAATGAAAAAATCAATACGCCATTCCCTATCGATACCGATTTAAATATGACAAACCCATCCAGGTCCTATTATTTTTCTTTACCTTGGCCAATATGGAAGTCGGTAAAAAATGCACGTCGTCCTTATTATGGCGAATTAGGCGAACATATTTACCAGAGTCTATACAGTTATTATATTGTGGGTGCCGATAGCGTGTATTTGATCGATACTGAAACAAAACCTGAAATCAAAATCTTATCTTGTTAGCAGCAGGATGACTCTGCACATAATTCACGCCAGTGCACTAACCGCTCACACCCCAAATGGGTAACCGACAAACAATATCGTTCGCTAACACAACCGATTACATTTATGTGTTGTCAGGCCAAAACAAGCGCATTGGCTAAACCCGCGGTTTTCATTACACTATCGGCCTTCCCATCTTCACCCAAGACAGACCAAACCATGCCAGATTTTGCCTTACTTGCAGTGTTTATCCCGACCTTCTTCTTTGTTTCTATCACCCCGGGCATGTGTATGACGCTCGCCATGACCTTAGGCATGAGCATAGGTGTGCGCCGCACCCTGTGGATGATGCTGGGTGAACTAGTAGGGGTGGCGTTAGTGGCGACAGCCGCCGTGATGGGCGTTGCCAGTATCATGCTCAACTATCCCGAAGTCTTTCAAATCTTTAAATGGGTTGGCGGGATTTATTTAGGCTTTATCGGCGTACAAATGTGGCGCGCCCGCGGTAAGATGGCCATGTTAAGCGATGACGACACTAACCCCAGAGCCAGCAATTTAACCTTGATCTCCCAAGGCTTTATTACCGCCATTGCCAATCCTAAAGGTTGGGCATTTATGGTGTCGCTACTGCCGCCTTTTATCAATGCCGAGCGCGACGTTGCGCCGCAGCTGCTCGCACTGCTGAGCATTATTATGGTGACCGAGTTTACCTCTATGCTCGCCTACGCCAGCGGCGGCAAAAGCCTGCGTATTTTCCTAAGTCGTGGCGATAATATTCGCTGGTTAAACCGCATTGCAGGCAGCCTGATGATAGGCGTGGGCGTGTGGTTAGCCATGAGCTAACATTCATAGCCAATATTCATAGCTAACCGTTTGAATTAACAGCTTAGATAGAACTGCTTAGGTTGTACTACATAGGTTGAACAAGCACGACATAAATGAGAGCCCAATAATGTCCCGTTAACTCGGTCTTTTATTAGGGCTCTTTTTTGTAGGGCAAAACAGCTCGCATCTGCGCCATATATTGCTGCATTTGCTGTGCTTCTTGCTCAACAAAGTCGGCAATCGCCGCCCTAAATCCTAAGTGGGCGATATTATGGTAGGAATACATTTCAACAGGTTCAAAGCCGCGCAGCACCTTATGCTCGCCCTGTGCGCCCGCATCAAACATCTGGAACCCATGTTCAATACAGTATTGAATACCTTGGTAATAACAGGCCTCAAAATGCAAGCCGTCGAGCTCAACCGTTGTGCCCCAATAACGGCCATATAAGCATTGCTGCACTAAGGCATGCTCGCCTTTGAGATACAAGGCGCCTGCTACCATCTCGCCCTTACCATCCTCGACCACCAACAGTAAAACTTGTGCAGCAAGTTGTGCCCCCAACTGCTGAAAAAAGGTTGGCGTTAAATAGCCGCGATGACCGGAGCGTTTAAGGTAAGTTAATTGATAACACTGAATAAACGTCTGCCATTGCGAAGCAGTAATATGTTCACCTTCGACAAAGTGAAACTTAAGATTAAAAGGCTGTAACTGCGCCCGCTCCTTCAAGATATTCTTACGTTTGCGCGAACTAAAACCCGCCAGAAAATCATCAAAGTCACGATAACCGCGATTATGCCAATGGAACTGAGTCCCTAAGCGTTTTAACAGCGGATTGGGCGAGCCTTCAAATAACGGTGTTTGGCTTGGGGTAACAAATAAGCTATGCCATGAAGAAATTGGGCTGTCGCCCTGCTCTTTAACGCTTTGTACTGATCCATCAAGATCAGCTTCATCAACAACGGGCTGATCGACAACGGGTTGATTAAGCTCTGACTCATCAAAAACCGCATCACCTTTCTCTAAAGCACAGGGCTCTAACGCAAACAGCTCTGATGTCAGCCGACGATTCAATGTCAGCAGCAGTAATTGCGCCACGCGCAGTTGCTCAACGCTATCGAATGCAGAATGAATGCCCATCCTGCGCCCTTGCACTGGGGTAAAAGGAATCGCATTCACCCATTTAGGATAATAATCGAGTCCATGGCGCTCATAGGCTTCGGCCCACGCCCAATCGAACACATACTCGCCGTAGGAGTGAGACTTTTGATACAAAGGCATCACCGCCACCAGCGATAATGGATTGAAGTGCTTAGCCGCTTGCCGACTTATCAGGGCTCCTGCAGCCAAAGGCGACAAGCTTTTATCGGTACTTACGACATCATTTAATCTGTCACCCACATCAAACACGCATAAATGCCGCGGCGTCCAACCCGTTGCAGCGCAGGCCGAATGGCTTTGCTCTAGTGCCAACAAAAACTCATGGCGACAGAAGGGATTCGCCTCCCCCATAACGGCATTCCACGCACTGGCCGATATGTCCGACATTGAGCTCGCAAAGGCCAAGATAAGCTGTCTCATTGGGTAAATTCTCGTCCTTTACGGATCTTAACTAATATACAAGGTTGCAATTAAGCCTAATTCTCGGCACATTGCATAGCCATAATGAAAATAAATTCAGGATTGAGTATGCGTCCAACAAGACCTTTTAGACCTCTTATTCTCGCCATTGCCATGGCGCTTCCCCTACTATCATCACCCAGTCTGCTTGCCGAAGAATCGTCAATTTTCAGCCAGATGGCCACAGCACAACCTGTGTGGGCCAAGCATGGCATGGTTGCCAGCCAAGAAACACTCGCCAGTCGCACTGGCGTTGAGATCCTAAAGCAAGGCGGCAATGCGGTTGATGCGGCCGTGGCCGTGGCTTTTAGTTTGGCAGTCACTTTACCGCGCGCTGGTAATATCGGTGGCGGCGGTTTTATGTTGGTGCATATTGCCAAAGAAAACAAAACCATCGCAATCGATTACCGTGAAATGGCGCCATCTAAAGCCAAAAAAGATATTTTCCTCGATGAAAATGGCGATGCAGTGGAAAAGCTGAGCCGCGAACACGGCCTTGCTGTAGGTGTCCCTGGTACAGTCATGGGCATGAGCTTAGCTCTTGAAAAATATGGCACTATGACACTCGCCCAAGTCGCCGCGCCCGCAATTAAAATGGCGCAGGAAGGCATTAGCGTCACGCCAGATCTTGCCGAATCCCTTGCAGGCCTAAAACGCCGCATGACCCAATGGCCAACCACGGCTGCTATCTTCTACAAAGCCGACGGCAGCGATTATCAAGTTGATGATATTCTTAAACAACCTGAGCTTGCCCATTCATTAAGTCTGATCGCTGAAAAAGGCACCAAAGGATTCTACGAAGGTGAAACCGCCACTAAACTCATCAATGCGGTGAAAGACGCTGGCGGCATTATGACCTTAGACGACCTTAAAAATTATAAGGTTGTGGAACGTGAACCCGTACGTGGCGAATACCGTGGCTACGAGGTTGTGTCTATGCCACCACCATCATCGGGCGGCGTGCACATCATAGAAATGCTCAATGTGTTGCAACAATTCCCAATTGATAAACTCGGCCACAATACGGCGCAGACGATTCATCTGATGGCAGAAACCATGAAGCACGCCTATGCCGATCGCAGCGAATACTTAGGCGATCCCGACTTTTATAAGGTGCCCGTCAAAGCCTTAACCAGTAAGGACTACGCCCAAAAAATCGCCAGCCAAATCGCGATGAATAAAACAACGCCAAGCGCCGAAATCAAGCCAGGTAAACTCGCGCCCTATGAGAGCGACCAAACCACTCACTTCTCGGTAGTGGACAAATGGGGCAATGCAGTTTCAAACACTTACACCTTAAACTTCAGCTACGGCTCAGGTTTAGTGGCCAAAGGAACTGGCATTTTGCTCAATAACGAGATGGATGATTTCTCGGCCAAACCCGGCGTGCCAAACGGCTACGGTTTAGTTGGCGGTGATGCCAATGCGGTCGAAGGCAATAAGCGCCCATTGAGCTCCATGAGCCCAACAATAGTGATGAAGGATGGCAAGCCCTTCCTCGTCACTGGTAGCCCGGGCGGCTCACGCATTATCACCACCACACTGCAGATCATCATGAATGTGATCGACCATGGATTAAACATCGCCGAAGCCAGTAATGCAGCGCGGGTACACCATCAATGGCTGCCCGATGAGCTACGAGTCGAATCCAGCTTAAACCGCGATACCATTTCCCTGCTCGAAGCCAAAGGCCACAAAGTGAAAGTACAGTCCGCTATGGGCAGTACACAATCAATCATGGTGACCGAACAAGGAATTTTTGGCGCGTCTGATCCACGCCACTCGGGTAGCGAAGCCATCGGCTACTAGCATCTCCATGATGCCAATGTTACTGAAATAGATGAGTGTAAAGAGATGAGTGTAAAGAGATGAGTGAGTGAGAGAGATAGGTAAATGAGATAAAAGGATTTATGACCTATTCGAACTAGGTCATAAACCCTGAAACGAATACAAACTCTCGATTATAAAAGCCCTGCTATACATCACTGTATAAGCAGGGCTTTTTATTGTGTTGCAACAAGTAATCGTACTGAACATAGCTGACTTTTAGACCTAATAGTTTAAGCAAACTGTACTGGGTGGCCTGTTATTTCAGTCGTTGGGATCGTAGCGTTGGCTGGTATCCAATCATATAGGCTTGCCATGGCATTCACTCTCCGACACGCAGCTAGTCCGTCCTTGGATGCTCGACCGCCCCGTCCATGGGGCGGACGGTCGTCTCGCTAATTACCATGGCTCACCTTTCGGCCATTAGCGTAACCTGTCTGTATGAAGGAGATACCCAGCACGCTTTTGGACATTTTCGTGTTAAAGCCTTAACTCTAACGCGTCTGTTTCGAATAAAAATTTCTATGGGTTAACGCTTAAAGCAGGTGCGCCCGGGCGTCACCTGAATTTTCTTGTTAGTTTTAAAGGCTATCATTAAACTTTCTTATGACTGTCGAATCTCCATACCTCGTCCCCTTCAAAATAAATCTCACCATAGCGCCTTATTATTTCTTGTGTCTTCATACCTGAAAAATAATGCAGAAACGGAAAAAGGATATCATCTAGGGCTTCTGAGATTACTCTTCTATTACTACTCACAAAGATCTTACTCGAAATAGAAGTAGCAGGAGTTAACAATATTGATATTGATATTAATTTATCCCCATAATAGTCAATTGGCTCAATATGAACATCCATTTTTTTTACTTCTTTTTCAAAGTAATTTGATAAATTATATTTTAGGGCATAACTCAGCTCGAGTAACTCCCTATCCTTACCTTCAATTTTATGGAGCATTCGTTGAAATATTATTTTACGCTCTTCGTGGTTAATTGGCATTCCTGCAATATGATCGGGTGCTAATACCGTAACGAAGTCAGGAGCTGGTTCGCTAACCCCTTCAAAAAAGCTCAAAATAAACTTTATTATTTCTTGAGGTCCGTCTTCACCAGGAATAACTTCATTCAAACCACTTTCATTAAGCCTAAAATCAACAACCCCACACTCAAATTCATCCCATATGTCTGTCTGAGGAATTAAACCTAATTCAGGCTCAAACATAGGAACTGTAATAATTCCTATTATATCGCCCTCTGTCGCAGGAATGGACTCACATTCAACCGCCTTGAATGTCAAGCTCACAGAAGATAGTTTTTCAAAAAGCAAATCAGTCTCATGAGTTTTACATTGCCAAGGCTTGAACTTCCCTATAATTTGCTGCCTTTGATAGCCTATAGCCTCTCTAAATACAGGAGTGGTTATCGTACCAGCAATTACTTGGACTGCTAAATCAAACTCAGTATCAATGTTAAAATATCCGTCCCAACTTCTCGAATGTCGGGCAATTTGATTTCTATACGACGAAGGTAGCAAAAATGCATGTTCATCATCCAAATTGCAAGCACCATCAATTAAATTGTAACAACTCCAATCAGTTAACTTTTTGTTCCAAAACTGCAACATTGGGTTGTCTTCAGATATTTTTTCACAAAGGTCTACCGGAGAAACTATAAACGACAACCACTCTGTGGCTTTAGTTGGATATTCGATATTACTTAGTATTGTGCTAATTTCATTAAAGAACTCTACTAACGTATCAACATCAGACTTAACTCTCCAGCCAGCGATGTATTCACCATTTAAGGATTTTATTGAAGTAATCCAAGATGGCATTTGCTCATAAGGAAAGTGCTCTACTGTTAATAGTGTTTGATTGAATTTTATATCTGATACATGACGCAACAAATCAAGAGAATTTATAGATCTGAAAAATGGCATTAGCACGGGAAATATATTACAAGTGAAAACGGGGGACTCTATAGATAGTAGCTTTGAGTAGAATCCCACTACTTTTCTTTCCAACTCTTCCCTACTTTGATGAAGCTCATTTTTCCCAACCCTAAATGAGGTGGTTTTATGAATGAGACCAATTAATTTTTCTCTCGCTTGTGCGCTTACATCTTGCCAGTATATTTTTTTGCTAGCAGCATCATAGATTGCGATAACGATGGGAAAGTAAGAATTTGCCCATGAGAGGCAAGTGGAAGAACTTACTGATACACTGAATTCACCATTTTTTAGTTTTCTTACTTGTCCTTTTTCGGACAGGGTTGACTTTACTTGACACCGAAAACCAAATGACGTTTTCCTATTGTTGCTAAAAATATCACAGATTAAATCTTCACCATAATCACTCGAAACTATATCTGCAGTCCAGCCCCATTCTTTAAATTGCAAAGCTACATGAGTCTGACCAACATCTCCTATTATGTGACTTACAGGTCGGTGTGGTGGGTTTGTCATTTATTGTCCTGATTATGGGGAAAACTAACGCCCGTAACAGGCGAATTTATGGAGGCGATTGTTTTGTGCCAGGCTTTTTCGGCACAAAACGGGCGCCGGAATAAATTTCGACCTGGTTACGCTTGTTAACTTTTGTCACGCATGCTTTCTAGGAAGGCAATGGCCTCTCTGAAGTATTTTGGATGGGATACTTTAGCTAAGGAAAGTTGCACCCTTTCGTCTGACTGATCCCCACCGCTATTATTGCTGGAGCGCTCAAATCGCAGGAACAGCTCACCTGTGCTGGAGTCTAGGCACAGGCTATCGTAAATATCTGTTTTTCCGCCCGGAACATAATTTAGGTATTTGAGTGTTACAACATTATTCATCCGCTTATCTCGATTCAAGGATCATATTTAAGTTAACATTTTATTCGTGCGCATGCGCGTTTATCTCGTTGGACCAGTGAAACGCGCACGGTTAACTATCTGTATGCAAAGAACTTATCAGCTTTCTTCCAAATACACCATCTGGAAAAACGCGCATGCGCGTTTTCCAAACCTATTAACTAAAAGTCAGCCTCGATAGTTAATTGATTTTATGTGGTTTTACTTGTTTCGGATGGAATTAGTGCGCACTAATCCTGTCTTAAAATCATAAAAAATACCTAAATTTAAATATGACTGTATACCCATACATTATTAGTCGATTTATGGTAAGGCCAAATATAGGCAAATAGATAAGAATTTGTATGGTAGTAGGAGTGGGAATTTTCGATTGAGCTAACGAGCCGAAACACGGAATGGGGCAATATCTTTTTAGCTAAACGAACAGCAAAAGTGTTAGTTAAGATTGGCATTGTTGCAACTGTGACCGTTGGCGGCATGGATGCCGTCGTCGAGCCCTCAGGGACGAGTTTATGGCGAGTCACAGGGGAAACAATGACAATTCATGCAGCACAACTGACGATATAACTCACTAGCTTTTGAGCTTTTGAGCTTTTGAGCTTTTGAGCTTTTGAGCATTTCAAATTGGAATGGCGGAAATCTAAGATTTAACCGCCATTGTTCTATTAACCCTTAATGCTTGGCTTAATACTTGATATCAGACTTTATTGCTCCCTACACTTTTATGCCATTGCACAATCACTTTAACAAAGATCACTATTTCGCCGCCGATAGCTCGATAAACGCTGCGGTGTACATTTTTAGATTCAGCATAAATTGCTTATGGGTGATGAACTCTTTTTCGGTATGGCCAGTGTATTCCACGCCCGGCATGGCTGGGCCAAAACTTAAGGCGTTGGGAAATAATTTACTGTTGGTTGAGCCGCCTATTGCAACGGGTTTAGGGTCGACTATGCCAGTGAAGTGGGCAAAAACATCAAGTAGGGTTTGTTGCTGCGGCGCATCTTTCATCACCATAGGCTCGCCCCAATAACTTTCGATATCAGCTAGCTGCACTTGGTATTTATCCTGCCACAGGGCTAAGGCTTCACGGGCTTGCTTAGCGAGTAACTCCGGTGTTTTACCGACGGGACGGCGTAAGTTAATAGTCACCTCAGTGCCCTTCTGCGTTTGCACCACTACAGTTGGGGCTAAGGTCAGCGGTCCCATAAAATCATCTTTATAAGCTAAGTCACCAAACTGCTCAGCATAAATCCCTAAACCCACCAGCTCGTTCATGGCGGCGACAGTTAAGGAGGCGCTAGTTTTCGGCCAAGGTTTATCATTCAATTCGGGACTTAACAATGCCGCCAAATGGGTCACAGCATTCACTCCATCTTCAGGAGTGGATGAATGGGCGGCTTTACCGTCGGCAAAGATATGCAAGTTGCACTGTTTATCGACGCAATGGTTTTCAAAACGATATTTCATCCCCTGCTGCGCGGCGGCTCTGGTCTGTAACTTTGTCAGTAATGCGGGTGAAACCGCCTCAATTTCCGCCTCGGCCTGCTGCGGTACTTGGCTGGCAAAATAGCCGCCAGAGAAAGCCGTTAACGTGGGAGTTTGGGTTGAAGCCTCTGCTTTCGCTTCTATATTGGAGATCGTAATATTGGGCACTGTAAAGGTAATCTTGCTCCAGCCTTTCTCGGCGGTGACCACGGGGTATTCGGCATCGATAGTAATGTTCATATCCGCTGGCGTGTAGCTGGCTAAAAAGGTTTTCAGTGGTTCCCAGTCGGACTCTTCAGCAAGATAAACCAAGAGTTCAATGCGTCTATCTCGCTTAATGTGTTTATCTTTAATCGCCTTCATCGCATACATGGCAGTGACAATGGCGCCCTTGTCATCCTCTGTGCCGCGGCCAATCAGTTTGCCAGGTTCCGATTGAGTATCAAGCAGATAAGGGCTCTGCGCCCACAAGGCAGGATTAGCTGGTTGCACATCGCCGTGGGTGACTATGCCTAACTTTTTAGATTCATTGTTTACAGCCGAATTGGCATCTAAGCCAATCAACACCACATAGCCATGATCGGCATAATCTAACCCGAGCTCCTGACTGAGTTGTTTCAAACTCGACTTAAAGCCTACAAAGGCGGGATTGGTATCTGGCGTTTGCCCTTCAACCGCTTGGGTATTAAAACTCACCAACTGAGTCAAACTCTGCACCATAGCCGCATCGTATTTTGCGACCGCATAATCGGCGACCTTTAGTGCATTTTGGCTTAACTGGAGGACGTTTGTTTGAGCCGTTGTTGTTGCTGGCGCTGCAATACACTGCGGCATAACCCAGCTGGACGCAGTCAGTAATGCCAAGGATAACGCTCGGCGCACGCGAGCATGTTGAATACCAGATTGAGACATAGAAGATCCTATTATTGTTATTCGTGTTTTAGGACCGTACTGCAAGAGACGGTTGAAAATGGATTAAGCTGGTTTAGTGCAAGGTGTGGCTTACACCAATCATCTGCGATGTGTTTGCGGCTATTATCTTCGACTACAGCCTTGACCCATGACCTTGCCAAGAAAGCGCACCGAGACGCGATATCATCCGCAGCCAGTTTGCCATATTATTTTGCTTAAAAGCCTGAAACAAAACATTTGTTACAAACTAAACACAAAATCGATGGAACCCCTAGTCCGATACATGTTAAACAGTCACATTAAGATAAATTAATGGTTTTAGCCGCGCGTAGACTTCAATTTTTGCTGAAATCCATGGCCATCATCAAACAATCACCCATAACAATAATCGACCTAACGGGGAACAAATAATGAAGGGACTAACCCTTAAACCGCAAGCCCGCACGGCTAAGCTCACGCTAAGTGCCATCGCTTTAGCCTTAACTTTGGGCGCTTGTAGCACACAACAACCCGAAGCCAGTGTTCAAGCCAACGCGGCGCCCAATGCCGTGTCAGCACAGATTATCAGTCAGAATGCGACCAATCCATTCTTTAAACCCTATGATACGTTTATGGAAATACCGGCCTTTGATAACATCAAGCCAGAGCATTTCCTCCCAGCTTTTAAAGCGGGCGTAGCTCAGCAACACGAGCAAATTCAAGCGATTGTTGATAATAAAGCTAAACCCACCTTCGCCAATACCATTGAGGCCATGGAGTTTTCTGGCGATCTAGTGACCCGCGTTTCTAACGTCTTCTTTAACCTGACAGGCGCCGATACTACGCCAGCATTGCAAGCACTCTCCAAAGAAGTGTCGCCTATGCTATCGTCGGCCGAAGACGATATCCTGCTCAATGACAAACTGTTTCAAAAAGTCAAAGCCGTTCACGACGCGAAAGACAGCCTAAAACTCAGCACGGCCCAAGCCAAATTATTGGAAGATACCTATAAATCTTTCACCCGTGGCGGCGCTAACTTAAGCGAGCAAGATAAAACCAAACTGCGCGCATTGAACGAAGAAATCGGTAAACTCAATTTAGCCTTTGGTGACAATCTATTAGCCGAAACCAATGCCTTCGAATTAGTGGTTGATAGCAAAGCCGATCTCGCCGGTTTACCCGCAGATGTGATTGCGACCGCCTTTGAAACCGCGAAAAAACGTGGCCATGAAGGCAAGTGGGTATTCACCACTTCTCGCCCTTCTATCACGCCTTTTTTAACCTATGCCGATAACCGCCAGTTACGTGAAAAACTCTACAAAGGTTATATCGAGCGCGGTAACAACAATAACGCCAACGATAACAAGATTATCCTCGCGAAGATTGCTGCCCTGCGTGCAGAACGTGCTCAACTGATGGGCTATAAAACCCATGCGGATTTCGTGTTAGAAGAACGCACGGCTAAAACGCCAGAAAACGTTTACGGCTTGCTCAACAAGGTATGGCCAGCAGCATTGGCCCAAGCCAAAACCGAAGTGGCTGATATGCAAGCCATGATCGACGCGCAAGGTGGCAAATTTAAGCTGCAAGCGTGGGACTGGGATTACTACGCCGACAAAATTCGTGTCGCTAAGTACAGCTTTAACGAGCAACAAACCCGACCGTATTTCTCACTCGACAGTACATTAAAAGGCGTGTTCTACACGGCTAACCGTTTGTACGGTTTGACCTTTAAAGAACGTACCGACTTACCCAAATACAATGCCGAAGTCCGTACTTGGGAAGTTTACGATAAAGACGGCAAGCTGATGGCCATCTTTATGGGTGACTATTTCACCCGCGACAGCAAACGTGGCGGCGCTTGGATGAATTCCTTCCGCAAACAATACAATATGAATGGCGTTGATTCTAAACCTATTATTGTTAACGTATTGAACTACCCTCGCCCAGCGGGCAATGAGCCAGCGCTGCTGACCTTCGATGAAGCCAGCACCCTATTCCACGAATTTGGCCACGCCCTACACGGCATGTTATCAAACGTGGAATATCGCTCACAGGGTGGCACCGCCGTACCTCGCGATTACGTTGAGTTCCCATCGCAAGTGAATGAAAACTGGATGACTCAGCCAGAAGTGTTAGCCCAATTTGCCAAGCACTACAAAACCGGCGAAGTGATCCCGCAAGAGCTAGTGAAGAAAATCCAAGCGGCCAGCAAGTTCAACCAAGGCTTTGCCACCGTTGAATACATGGCGGCCACTAAGCTCGATTTAGATTGGCACACATTAACCGACACCACGCCAAAGGATGCGGCCAAGTTTGAAGCGGACTCGTTAGCGGCAATGGGACTGATTGAAGAAATTAGCCCACGCTATCGCAGCACTTATTTCTCGCATATTTTCGCGGGCGGTTATTCAGCAGGCTACTACAGCTACCTGTGGTCGGATATTTTAGGCGCGGATGCTTTCGAAGCCTTTAAAGAAAACGGCATTTTCGACAAGGCCACTGCGGATTCCTTCCGTAACAATATCCTGTCGAAAGGCGGCAGCGATGATCCTATGCTGATGTATAAAAACTTCCGCGGTAAAGAAGCCGGCATAGAGCCGCTGCTGCGTAGCCGCGGATTACTGGCCGAGTAATCGCTAATCATTTGCCAAAGGCAAGATAAACAACGGGAGCTTTGGCTCCCGTTTTCTTATAATTTTATTCAGCAACTTATACAATAACCTATTAATTGGCTGAATATTTTAGTACTGTGTTGCCGCATATAAGGATATTTTTAAAATTATCAATGGAAATGATTATGTCTAATGCCCTACTAAGCTCTCCATTTCAAGCAAATAAAGAAAAACTTCTCACACTGCGATTACAGAACGAACTCAATACCACTCGAATATTCAAAGCTCTGGATGCTGACCCAAATACAATTGGTGCCGAAGTGGTTTTTATAGACTATGAATATTCCCTATGATTCCTTTATGCCACTAATATCCCATTCGATTAATATTACGAGAATGTAAAGATACAGTAAGTACCAGCTTTAGCCTTCGCAATAAGGCGTACAGGTGGAAAATCAACAACCTAACAATAGTCAGCTATAAGGAATTCAGAGTCTATGTCAGATAATTTTTTTGAGAAACATGACTTATCTATCGGCGTGTTTGTCGTTGGTATTGCAGTCATCATGTTCCTTATGTTTGGCGCGGGAGCGATCGGCCCTTTACTTTTCCTTACGATTGAAACGCTATTCGGTAAATTAACACACGAAGAGTTTGGTATCCTTTTCGCATCAAGTATAGTGATCATGACCCTGAGTATTGTTATACCAAACGTATTAATTATACGAGGTAGACCTCGAGCAGTTAAAATCAATAAAATAAACGTCTATTTTCAACTCATTTGTTACTTACTGTTTTTATTAGTACTTGAACACAAACAAACCTGGATTTTTCTCTGCTTTGTTATTTTTCCGTTATTAGCGAACTGGTTAATGTCGTCTGCTAAATATTTAACCTTCCTTGCCTTTTACGAAACTCTACGCAAGGATCCAATCGTGTTTAGACAAAGCTTAGCAAAACGAATATTTAAGTAAGCACAGTAAATACAAGCTCTATTATCTAATATTAGTTTAAGTATATTTATCATTAGAAAACATTAACAACACGCCATAATATAACCAAAAAATATAATGGGTGACGATAAGCAATTAGGTGTCGATGTCAGATAAATTTTGAAAAACATAAATTTTCTATCATAATTGTCGACAAGGTTACTACGGATCTCATCCGTAATCATATCCTTTTTAAAGGCGGATTCGTAAAGGTTGGTACGTTTCCGCTTCACATGTTAACCCACTTTAATTCACCGCTTAGGCGACATTAAATCTTCAATAGAGTTATATGATGAATATTGAGATGGTAGAAAAAGCAGATCATCTTAGTCTGCTCGATATTTGGGAAGCATCGGTAAGAGCAACCCATGACTTTTTAGCAGAAGAAGATCTACAACAATTAAAGCCGCTGATCCTCGAACAGTATTTTGATGCCGTTCACTTAAAGTGCGCTAAAAATGACAATGGAGAAATACTCGGATTCTGCGGGGTACATGATGGCAATATTGAAATGCTGTTCATCTCACCTGACGCGCGCGGAAAAGGTATTGGTTCCATGCTAGCGACACATGCCATTAAAGAACTGGGAGCCACAAAGGTGGATGTTAATGAGCAGAATCAACAAGCATTAGGTTTTTACCAACATATTGGTTTTTCAGTAACGGGTCGCTCACCCGTTGATGGACAGGGTAAACCTTATCCGTTGTTGCATATGGCGTTATATTCCATTGAGGGATTGTAGATGTATTCTGATTCAATCGATGAGAATAGGGTTGGAGAGTATCCAGCGGAAACAAAAATGATGAATAAATCCGCCCCGACGTCAATAAAAAAGGCTTGCTAGGTTTCCCTAACAAGCCTTTGGGCCTTTTTACAACGAATCGATTAGTCGACTAAACCGCGGCGCTTTAACAGTGCATCTGTTGTCGGTTTTTTACCGGTAAAGTGAATGTAATCTTGCATGAGATCTTCACTATTACCTTTAGATAAGACTTCCTTACGGAATTTGTCACCATTATCGGCTTTCAATCCACCATGCTCGCCCATGTAGGCAAAGGCATCGGCGGCAAACACTTCGGTCCACAAATACGCGTAATATCCAGCTGAATAACCACCGGAGAAGGCATGGCTAAAGTAGCTCGATTTATAACGCGGGGGAATTGGCGCAAAATCGAGGCCGTGTTTAGCTAACACTTGGTGCTCAAACTTCTCTACATCGCTAATTTGAGTATCGGCGCTGATAGAGTGCCATTCCATATCTAACAAGGCAGCTGACAGATACTCAACGGTATCAAAACCTTGGCCAAACTTATTTGAGGCTAAGATTTTATCAAGCAGTGCCTTAGGAATTGGCTCACCCGTCTTGTAGTGTTTGGCATAGTTAGCAATCACAGCAGGATCGATATTCCAATCTTCGTTAACCTGGGATGGGAACTCAACAAAGTCACGTGCGGTTGATGTGCCAGCCACGCTTGGGTATTTCACCTGCGAGAATAAACCGTGAACCGCATGACCCATTTCATGGAACATAGTCGTCACTTCATCGAAGGTCATTAACGTTGGGCCATCGGCTGGCTTAGGAATATTCAGCGCGTTATAAACAACGGGCTTAGTGCCAAGCAGACCGCTTTGGGTGACGAACTCATCCATCCACGCGCCGCCGCCTTTGCCTTCACGGGCATAAGGGTCAAGGTAGAATAAGCCAATAGAGCTGTTGTCTTTATCGAAGACTTCAAAGGCTAAGACATCGGGATTCCACACGGGTAAATCGGTACGCGCTTTTAAGCTGATGCCATACAGTTTATGCATAGCGAAAAACAGCCCGTCTTGCAGCACAGTATTAAACTCGAAATAAGGCTTGATGCTGCTTTCGTCGAGATCGTATTTCTCTTTACGCACTTTGTCGGCGTAGTAAGCCCAATCCCAAGGTTGCAGTTCGAAATCACCGCCCGCCTTTTTGATTTCGGCTTGAATATCAGCCGCTTCCACTTTGGCACGTGCTAAGGCTTTTGGCGCTAAATCATCGAGGATTTCATACACAGCGGCAGGAGTTTTCGCCATTTGATCGGCAACCGCATAGGATGCCCAAGTATCGAATCCCAATAAGTTAGCTTTTTTAGCCCGAATTTGCGCCATTTTAACAATCAATGGGCCATTGGTTTCAACAGCTCTGTGCGCCGAGGTTTCCCACACTTTTTGGCGTAGTTCACGGTTGCTCAGGCTAGAAAGTACAGGCTGGCGAGTCGTGTTCACTAAGGTAATCAAATAGCCCTCTTTTCCAGCAGCTTTGGCCGCTGCGGCTAAGGTGGCGATTTCGCTGTCAGATAAACCGGCTAACTGGGTTTTATCGGTCACAACAATCACATCATCTTTAAATGATTTTAAGCTGTTTTGTGAAAAGTCCGTCGCTAAGGTTGCAAGCTCGGCGTTAAAGTCGCGCATTTTAGCTTTATCTTCAGCCGACAATTTCGCGCCAGCGCGAACAAACTGCTCATAGTAGTATTCAACTAAACGCTGATCTTCCGCATTTAAGCTGCTTTTTTGTTGATATACCGCTTCAACACGGGCAAATAACGTTGGATCGAGATAAATATTATCGCGATGGGCAGATAGCTTAGGTGCAAGATCTGCTTCGGTTTTCTGGAAATCATCATCAGAAATCAGACCGGCGAGATTAAAGAAGGTCCGCGACACCCGCGTTAATAATTCACCCGAGGTTTCCATCGCCAGAATGGTGTTGTCAAAACTGGCCGCTTGCTTGTTATTCACAATGGCAGCGATTTCAGCATCATGGGCTTTAATGCCTTGCTCGAAGGCAGGAGCATAATCTGCCGTATGGATAAGGTTAAATTGTGGCGCTTGATCCTGCAGTGGACTCTTGCTCAGCAACACATTGGTTGCTTCTGCTTTAGCAGCGGTTTGAGTCGCTACGGCATTTTTGGCTTCATTGGTACTGGCGGCTGGCTTGTCTGAACAAGCGCCAAGTAACAAAGCCGCGGCCACGGCTGTAGTTATAACGGACTTACGCATATTAACTCCCTTGGATGTTGCTGCCCTTTCGTTTGTATTTTTAAGGTGAAAGGTGCGCGCTAACGGATTTTGGCTTTCAGTTTAAAACAGTCTGAGTCAACGAACGCTTGTTGCTACGGTCGTTAATTTCGATGAACTACCTTAACAAGTTACGCGCATTTCAGCCAAGTTTTACCCCGCCACTGCGGCGCTAATTTGTATCACTTTATGTGTATTTCGAGTCCGAATGTGCCTATGCCAATGCTTAGCTACACCTAAGGCGCTGCAATCAGTGTTAAGCGCTTGCAAGCAGAAATGATGAGGATTAGCTAAAATTCAATTTAAAAAGAATTATTTAAAACAATCCAATTGGATTTTTTAAGCCAAATATTCTCAACATAGAAAGCAGCATAAGCAAATAAAACACCGTTTCTATAACAAATATTAATTCTTCTTAATAAACTTTTTGCTGTGCTTATTTAAACCTCAATGTAACAAATACACAGGCCAAATGGCTCATTATTTAGACAGACGCACTCTGAGTCACAATTTGAAACAGCTTTTCTCCGATTTATGTCACATTCAGATCATCAAATGTCTTTATAATTCCCGCTCGTTAGCTTAGCGACAAATTAACCTAACAGTTAAATGACGCCGAATTAACGGGATGATGGGCATGCTCTTGACGGAACATGCGTTGGGGTCAAATAAATATAAATAGAGATAACTATGTTAAATAAGAAAATACTCGCAGTGATGATCACTGCCGCCCTTGGTGTCAGCGCCTGTAATTCTGATGACGACAAAGTCGTTCAAGCCGATTTACGGGTACTAGAAACCACAGATCTGCACACAAATATCATGGATTTCAACTACTACAGTGGTAAAGACGATCCCACAATCGGTCTTGCCCGCACTGCAAGCTTGATCCACGCTGCACGCAACGAAGCCAAGAATAGCGTCCTCGTTGATAACGGCGATCTACTGCAAGGCAGCCCTATGGGCGATTATATGGCCAAAGTAGGCCTGCAAATGGGCGATGTTCATCCTGCTTATAAAGCCATGAACCTATTAGATTATGAAGTCGGCAATATCGGTAATCATGAATTTAACTATGGTTTAGATTTCTTAAATAAATCCATTAGTGGTGCAGATTTCCCTTATATCAACTCGAACGTTTATTGCGCCGACGATAATGGTTGCTGGAAAGAAGTAAAAAAAGGTGAGCATTTATTCACCCCTTATATCATCAAACAAAAAATCATTATCGACAGCGAAGGTAATAATCAAACCATTAACATTGGTTATATTGGTTTTGTACCACCGCAAATTCTATTGTGGGATAAGCAAAATCTGACGGGTAAAGTGACGGTTGAAGATATCGTTACCACCGCGAAAAAATATGTCCCAGAAATGAAAGCCAAAGGGGCCGATATCATTATCGCCATTCCACACTCTGGCATTGGTTCGACAGAAAATCCTGGCGATCCTATGGCTGAAAACGCCACTTACGCTTTGACTTATGTTGACGGTATCGATGCGATTCTATTCGGCCACAGCCACTCTATCTTCCCAGATGCTAAGTATGCCGACTTGCCCAATACCGATGTCACTAAAGGCCTACTGAACGGCGTTCCCGCAGTGATGCCAGGTCGTTGGGGTGATAACTTAGGGGTGGTTGACTTTAAACTTGAGCGTAGAGATGACAAGTGGCATGTCCTTAGTGCCAAAACGCAAGCTCGCCCTATCTATGATGGCGCAAATAAAGCCCCATTAGTTGAAGCGGATGCTGCTATTCACGATGCTGTCGCAGCCGAGCACCAAGGTACCCTCGCCTTTGTGGATGAACCTATCGGTGTCGCCGCGGCGGACATGTATAGCTTCCTTACCTTAGTGCAGGACGACCCAACGGTACAAATCGTTTCAGATGCGCAAATCGCTAACGTGAAAGCGAAATTACCTGCAGCATTAAAAGGGCTGCCAGTACTGTCAGCTTCTGCTCCTTTTAAAGCGGGCGGTCGCCACGGTACAACCAGCGATGCCGATCAATTTGTGCAAGTCGATAAAGGTCCACTGACCTTTAAAAACGCCGCCGATCTGTACCTGTATCCCAACACTATGGTGGCAGTCAAAGCGACGGGCGCCGAATTGAAAGATTGGCTTGAGTGCTCAGCCAACCAGTTCAATCAAATCGACCCAGCAAAAACCACCCCACAAGGGTTAATCAACTGGGATGGTCATCCAACCTATAACTTCGACGTACTCGATGGCTTAACCTACAAGATTGATGTCACTCAACCGAGTAAGTTTGACCGCGATTGCGCCGTCGTTAATGCCAATGCGAACCGTATCGTTGATTTAAGCTATAAAGACGAAAACGGTAAAGTCATCACAGGTGAAGAATTTGCCGCGAAAGAGTTTATCGTCGCCTCAAATAACTACCGCGCCTTTGGTGGTAAGTTTGCAGGAACGGGTAGCGACCACGTCGTGCTCGAACTACCCGATACTAACCGTGAAGCGCTAGCTGCTTATATCACAGCGCAATCTCAGTACAACGAAACCACGGGTAAGTACGAAGGTATGGTCAATCCAAGTGCCGATTACAACTGGGATTTCAAAACCATCACGACCAACGTCACATTAGACGTTCGCTTCGAAACCCAAGACAGTGACAAAGCCGCTGCCTTTATTGAAGCCAATAAACAACGTGAAATGAAGAAGATCAGCAAGGATGAACTGGGTTTCGCCGTTTATAGCATCAACTTAACCAAATAAGCGTTCAATCCCGAAATATCATGCTCAAAAAGGCTCCTCGTGAGCCTTTTTTATTCCCTACAGATTAAATTAACGCTAATCTGCGCGCTATAAACGACGTGTCGCCATTTAGTACATCATGCTCCACACTAAAGGTTAAACCTGCTTTGTGTCGTCAAATATCTACCTTATTATTTAGCGGCGTCCTCGCAACAACAGAGAAAGCTTATGAAATATCAATCAATCTTATGTGCCACCGCGTTAATGCTGGTTGCAGTGCAACCTGCAACGGCCGATGTTCATCTCAATCTGCCTAAAAATGCTGAAGTATTAACGGTCAATGGCAAGCCAGCCGTAAAGAGTGGCAACCTCGTTTTAGCTGATGGTATCAATCAGATAGCCTTTCGCTATGCCGCGCAATACCGGCAACAAGCTGACTCAGTGCATTATCTATCCGACGTACTCATCGTCCGTTTTGATGCGTCAGCACAAACACTTACCCTGACCCTTCCCGCCATCAACTCAGCCAGAGATGCAAAGAAATTTGATGAGTCACCCAAGCTGACACTATCAAATGCTCAAGATGAAGCCGTGAGTTTTACCAGCGATAAATTGATTAAGAATGGCATCCAACTGGGACGGGATTTCGAACACGAGATACTGCAGTACAACCTTAGCAATCATCCGGCTTCATTAAATCTCACTATGAATACCGCGACAACACAAGCAAACGACGCCATTGCACCAGTATTAGCAAGCCAACCACAAATACGCCAAACAGCAGTAGTCACATCTACGAACTTGATAGCGCCAGCAGTGATGTCGTCAGCTGCCGCAGCGGTCAATGACAAGGCTCAGCCAACGACTTCAGTGACATCTACAACCACACCTAGCCAAGCTGAAATTAGTCAAATGCTTGATTACTGGTACAAACAAGCTAACGACAATACCAAAGCCAGCTTCAAAGCCAAAATCAATAAAGAGTGATCCATACCGCTTCGGCTATCTACTTCAGACCGCCAGCTAAGTGTCTCACATGGACTGGCGACTCTATTCAGTTCGTAAAGTTAGAACTTAGTAAAACTTAAGCTCATTAAAAAAGCGCCCAGTAAACCATCCCCACTTCACAGCTTAATGTTATTTCAAACAATGAAACGGTTTCAAAAACGCTAAAACATGTAAATTCCAGACGCAAAAAAGCCAGCTTACTCAGCTGGCTTCGTTACATCTCAATGAGATAATTAGGCGCTTGGCGATGACCTACTCTCACATGGGGAGACCCCACACTACCATCGGCGCGTTTGCGTTTCACTTCTGAGTTCGGGATGGGATCAGGTGGTTCCACAAGGCTATTGTCACCAAGCAAATTCTGTTTATTACCGTGTCCATCTCTGGCTCACG
>NZ_JAUOER010000026.1:0-78314 GCF_031932025.1 Shewanella sp. SP2S2-4 | reverse complement strand
CTGCTCCATCCCGCGTCCGATATCTATCTGTTTTACTTTACTATTTTGCTTTAAATTGGTTGCGGGAGCCGGATTTGAACCGACGACCTTCGGGTTATGAGCCCGACGAGCTACCATGCTGCTCCATCCCGCGTCCGTCTTCAAAGCGGGGCAGACTATAACGGCAGTGCCCTTGCAATGCAAGGACGAAGATTGAAAAAGGTGGTGAACGCTTAAATATAAAGCGGGATGGGCGGCATTCATACGATTTACGTATAAGTTGGGGATTTTTCGTCAATTATCTTAGGCCAAGACAGTGACTAAATGGGGCTTTGGCTAATAACTGTTTATCTTTTATGTATCCGAGCAGGTATAATGTCGCTTTGATTTTGACTGCGTACTGATTATCCCATGCTTAATTTTTTTGCCGCCGCCCCTAAGGGCTTTGAATATAGCTTAGCCCAAGAGCTGACAGAATTTGGTGCGACTGAAGTAAAAGAGAGTGTTGCTGGTGTGTATTTCACGGCCTCCTTAACTTTAGCGTATCGCATTACTTTATGGACACGCTTAGCCAGCCGCATTGTGTTGGTTATCTATAAAGGAAGCTGCGAGTCGGCAGAACAACTCTATAATGCAGCTTATTGTGTTGATTGGCCGGCACACTTTTCCAATAAAAGCACTTTTAGTATCGATTTCCATGGTACGGGTGGTTTTCTTAATAATACCCAGTTTGGCGCCTTGAAGATTAAGGATGCGATTGTCGATCGTTTCCGCGACGATGATATTGAGCGTCCGAATGTGTCTCGCGTTGATGCTGAATTTAAAGTCGATGCGCATTTCCGTAATGGCGTGATCACGATTGCGATGAACTTCTCGGGTCCATCGCTTCATCAACGTGGCTATCGTTCGACCACAGGTGAAGCGCCATTGAAGGAAAACTTAGCCGCTAACATGCTCGTACGCAGTGGCTGGCAAGCGGCGCCTTCGACCTTGCTCGATCCTTTCTGTGGTAGCGGTACAGTGCTGATTGAAGCGGCGTTAATGGCAGCCGATATTGCCCCTGGTCTGCAACGTAGTCGTTTTGGTTTTGAACATTGGCGTCGCCATGATAAAGCTGTGTGGCAAGAAATCGTTGAAGAAGCGAAAGCGCGTGCTTCATTAGGCGTGAAACGTTGCGATATTAAATTCTACGGTTCTGATATCGATTCGCGCTTAGTCGCGTTAGCGAAACGTAACGCCGAAAATGCCGGTGTACTGGAGTTAATCGAGTTTCAAGTTGCGGATGCTTTAACGATAGCGCCGCCTGCGGAAAGCGGCTATTTGATTACTAACCCACCTTATGGTGAGCGTTTAGGCAATGTGTCTGAGTTATTGCAGCTTTACTATCAGCTGGGCGACAAGTTTAAGAAAGAGTTTGGCGGCTGGAAAGTGGCCATGCTGTGTAGTGATATCGAACTGGTGTCATCGCTAAAGCTTAAAGCCGATAAACAAATGAAGATGTTTAACGGCGCGCTTGAATGTGCTTTTAACATCTATACCTTACATGCCAACAGTACTCGCCGTGATACGCCAGTGCTACCAGATGGCGTCGACATTGCTGATATTGCCCCCGCTTTTGCTAACCGCGTTAAGAAGAATGCCAAGTTATTAGAGAAATGGGCGAAGAAAGAAGGCATCGACAGCTATCGTATTTACGATGCCGACATTCCTGAATATAACGTCGCAGTTGATAAGTATTTAGATTACGTGATTATTCAAGAGTATATGGCGCCAGCGACCATACCTGAAGCCGTGACTAAACGTCGTTTAAGCGATGTGTTATTAGCACTGCCATCGGCCATTGGCATCAATCCGAACAAGATGATCATGAAAACCCGTGAGCGTCAAAAGGGCACGAGTCAATATCAAAAGCTGGATGAGCGTAAGTTAGAGCTTATTACCACCGAATATGGCGCTAAGTTCAAGTTGAACTTAACCGGTTATTTGGATACTGGTTTGTTCCTCGATCACAGATTGACACGTCGTTTAGTCGGTCAAAAGTCTAAAGGTCGCCGCGTACTGAACTTGTTCTCTTACACAGGTTCTGCTTCTGTGCACGCAGCGCTAGGTGGTGCTAAGTCGGTAACGACAGTTGATATGTCCAATACTTATATCGCTTGGGCGAAGGACAACTTTGCCCTCAATGGCCTGCAAGGTAAGCAATATGAGTTTGTTCAATCTGACTGCATGCAGTGGATCCGTGATTGTAATGAACAGTACGATTTAATCTTTATTGATCCGCCAACCTTCTCAAATTCTAAGCGCATGGAAGATTCGTTTGATGTGCAACGGGACCATGTGAATTTATTGGCATCCTTAGTGAAACTGCTCAGCCCATCGGGCGAGCTCGTGTTCTCTAACAATAAACGTAAGTTTAAGATGGACATAGAGATGCTGACAAAGATGAACATTAATGTGAAGAACATTGATGATGTGACTTTACCTATGGACTACAAACGCAATCCACATATCCATAATACTTGGCTTATCACCCATGCCTGAGTTGACTCAAGCAGAATTAGATAACAGGCCTTATCTGCTATATCACACAGATGGCTGCCATCTGTGTGAACTTGCCGCGGCGTTATTGGACGCGGCTGATATTGGTTATCGGGCCATAGATATATGTGACGATGAATACCTCGCGCAGCGTTACGGCGTATCGATCCCTGTGCTTAAAGCTTGGGATGATAGAGAGTTACATTGGCCATTTAACGCAACGCAATTACAAGAGTTTACAGGAGCTTAGTTTGAGTCTGGTTCGTATCAATAGTGGCTCTTTAGCCTATGGTTACACTCCGTTGTTACAAAAAGCGGATTTTACTATTCAACGCGGCGAGCGCGTGTGTATTGTTGGCCGTAACGGAGCTGGCAAGTCGAGTTTATTAAAAATCTTATCCGGCGATGTGTTGTTGGACGAAGGTGAGTTCAACATCGCTGGTAATGTGACCGTGAGTCGTCTACAGCAAGATCCACCTAAAGCTGAGCAAGGTACGGTATACGCGTATATTGCGGCAGGGTTAAAGGAAGTGGGTGAGGCGCTTGAGCGTTATCATCAACTGTCCCACGATGTCGCCCATGCCTCGCCTGAGCAAATGGATCGTATGCTGAATGAGATGCAAGGTCTGCAAGAAACCTTAGATCATTATAATGGTTGGCAGCTCGATTCGCGCATTCAACAAAACTGCGAATTATTAGGACTCGATCCTGATAAATCCTTGAGCGAGTTATCCGGTGGTTGGCAGCGTAAAGTGGCGTTAGCCAGAGCACTGGTCAGCGAGCCTGATCTCTTGTTACTCGATGAACCAACCAACCATTTAGATATAGACACCATTGAGTGGCTTGAAAAGTTCTTACTCGATTATCAAGGCGCTATCGTCTTTATCAGTCACGATAGGGGCTTTATTGCCCGTATGGCGACGCGAATTGTCGATTTAGACCGTGGTGTCGTGACCTCATGGCCTGGCAACTATCAAATGTACCTTGATGGTAAGCAAGAATGGCTGCGGGTTGAAGCTGAAAAAAATGCCTTGTTTGACAAACGTCTCGCCGATGAAGAAGTGTGGATCCGTCAGGGCGTTAAAGCTAGACGAACCCGTAATGAAGGCCGAGTGCGTGCGCTAAAAGCTCTACGTGAAGAGCGAAGTGAGCGGTTAAACCGTCAAGGCAATGCTAAGATGGCGGTATCGGATACCGAACGCTCTGGTAAGTTAGTGTTTGATGTAACCGATCTTAACTTCAATCTGCCCGATAAAAATTTGGTTAAAAACTTTAATACCACAGTGATCCGCGGTGACCGCATTGCGCTGATTGGCCCGAATGGTTGTGGAAAATCAACCTTGATCAAGCTGTTAATCGAAAAGCTGCAACCGCAATCGGGCGAAATTAAAGTCGGTACTAAGCTTGAAATCGCTTATTTCGACCAATATCGTGAAGCCTTAGATCCTGAGCAAACCGTTGAAGATAACGTTGGCGAAGGTAAAAAAACCATCACGATTAATGGCCAAGACCGCCATATATTAAGTTATTTGCAGGACTTCTTGTTCTCACCTATGCGTGCCAGAACCCCAGTGAAAGCGCTGTCGGGTGGTGAAAAAAACCGTCTGTTACTGGCTAAGCTCTTAATTCGCCCTGCAAACTTAATCATACTCGACGAACCGACCAACGATCTTGATATTGAGACCCTAGAA
Organism: Shewanella sp. SP2S2-4; assembly: GCF_031932025.1. Classification (NCBI taxonomy): domain Bacteria; kingdom Pseudomonadati; phylum Pseudomonadota; class Gammaproteobacteria; order Alteromonadales; family Shewanellaceae; genus Shewanella; species Shewanella sp. SP2S2-4. The sequence goes on along the minus strand of NZ_JAUOER010000026.1, from coordinate 74,106 downwards.
TTGTTAGAGTCGCTGCTAACTGAATATCAAGGCACGCTTTTGTTGGTGAGCCATGATAGGGCATTTATCGATAATACCGTCACCAGTAGTTGGTGGTATGCGGGTAATGGCCATTGGAGCGAATATGTTGGTGGTTATCAAGACGCAGTGAATCAGGGGGCAAAGTTTTATTCTGAGGAACCTAGTTCGCAAAAGGCGGTCGAAGCTCCAGCGGTTGAAACGAAAGCCGTTGAAGTTAAGGCTGCAGAACCTGCGAAAGCGGTAAAAAAGCTGTCTTATAAGTTACAGCGTGAGTTAGAGTCGTTACCCACTGTGATGGAGCAATTAGAGGCCGATATTCTTGCATTGCAGACCACCATTGGGCATTCAGACTTTTATAGTCAGGCGCAGGATAAAGTTAATCTGGTATTGAGCCAGTTGGCGGATAAAGAAAAGCAATTGGAAGTTTGCTTCGAGCGTTGGGAAGAGCTTGAGTCACTGAAGTAAACCAATAATAAAAATGGGAATAGAATTAATGAAGTCAAAGTTGGATAAAGCCCTTTCCTTGGTTGCCCTAGGTGTCCTTGGTGTATTAAACAGTGCCCATGCTGCACCTGTCTATGAAATCGTTAATATCGATAATTTTGATCTGCAAGGTACCCTTGAAGGTACTCGTAGTGGTTATGCCTTAGGTGTGAATGGCAATGATGAATTAGTCGGTATTTCAAAGGGCAAGAAAAAACTCAGCAGTTCAGATGTTGAAGGTGGCGTTATTGATGTTGCCGATGGTATCGCGCCAGAAGAAACTATTACGTATTCGATAGATAAAGCCATCATTGCTAACAACTTTGCCTTTGTTGCTAAGGAAAATGACGAAACATCTAACCCTTGGTTACCTACCTTTGACAGCATTAATGGCACTAAACCGCCAAGTGATACTGCAGTGATTAACTCTGTTGATACCTTTTATTACGGTATTAACGATGCAGGCATTAAAGTGGGCAGCATGACTGCACCTGAAAAGAAAATAGAGAATACAGCAACTACTGATGTCGCTGATGATTACTGGTATTACCGTGATTATGAGTTCCGCGGTGTCGCGAAATCCGGCCAAACAGAAATTTCTTTACCGCCGCCTTATACTAAATTTGTTAATGCTGACAATACTAAAACAGCTGAGTTAGGTGGATGGTCGGCGGCAACAGCCATTAATAACAATAATTTAGTAGCGGGTTATGTTAGTACCGATATCAGTAAATATGGTAGCGATCGTGTCAATTATTGTTTAGGTACAGATAATACTTTGCCGTTGGATGTTTGCGTACAACGCGAGCAATACCCAAATAGTACTGGTACACGTAATATTCAGTATCAGACTCGTGGCTATGTATGGCAAATCGACAACAATGTTGCCACAGGCACTGAGTTACCTTTAGGCCTAACGCCTGCGACTGACAATACCTTGACCTTTACCGCTCAAGCATTGGGTTTGAATGATAATGGTGTCGTAGTGGGTCGCTCACATGTTTATCGTGGTGGTGACACCAATAATTTGCGTCAAGATGCAGCTTATTGGGCTAAAGATACTGAAGGTAAATACCAATACCATTGGATCCCTATGGTCGATTCGATTTCTAGCTCTATTGCCTATGACATCAACGATAGTGGTATTCTTGTCGGTAGTTATCGCAGCTATATTCAAGGTTATTTGCGCGACAAGTTTTTCTATTTTGATACGAATCAAGCTGATGCAACAATAGTAACCCCGAATGATTTCGCCGCTTCTACAACGGATCTTTCGAGTAAACCGAAGAGTATCAACAATAAAGGCCAAGTTGTAGGTTATATTGAGACAACATACGATAAAGAAAAACCCCGTCCTAAAGCCGGTTTCCTGTATGAGAAATCAACTGGTGAGTTTAGCAATCTTAATAAGTTGTTGACCTGCGAATCTAAAGGCTATGAAAAAGCCAGCGATGGTAGCTGGGCACGTCATCAAGTCGAAGTTCAAGATGGCTCGGGTAAAGTGCTTCAATATAACGCCGATATTTTAGTTGTTGAAGGTACAAGTATTAATGAGAATGGTGCGATTGTTGGTACAGCTTTCATTCGTAAACCTTCTTATCAATTTGATGCTAATGGCAATGTAGTTATCGGTGAAAATGGAATGCCATTATTTGAACTTAATGGTAATGGTGATCCTGTTACAGCATATGTTCCGCGTATGGTCGTGTTAAAACCGGCCTCTAGCGGTGAAGCTTGTACTGTTGATGACAACACTGATACTGGCAATTACGAACGTCAAGGTGCAGCAACCCTAGCTTGGTTATTTGCCTTGCCATTAGTGTGGTTCCGTCGTCGAATTCGTTAAATTTTAAGCTTCAATTCAGACTTAAAAAATCGAGGCAAAATGCCTCGATTTTTTTTAATCATGATCTCAATAGTTTAATAAATAGTCGATAAAATGGACGATTTTTTGATTGATCTTGGCGTCAAAAAGCACTATTCCTATGTGTGAAGCTTTTGCTTCTATTTTATGTAGAACAGAGGACGCTTGCATGAAAAGACAAAAACGAGATCGTTTAGACAGAGCTTTTTCAAAAGGATTCCAAGCTGGGGTTGGTGGACGCTCTAAGGAGCTCTGTCCATATGCAAATCTTGATTCGCGATCGCAGTGGTTAGGTGGTTGGCGTGAAGGTGTGGATGGCCGAGTTAATGGGCTGTTTAATAAATAATTGAGTTTTACCTCATTAATTAAATAGCCCAGAATAAGTAAAGTAATGCAGCATATTGCCCTCAGATGAGGGCATTTTTATATCTGCAGTACTTATATCTTCAGTGTTTTGGAGTAAGGCGGATTAGAATGTAGAGGTATCGCTAAAGACACCGACTTTAAGATCGGTTGCACTGTAGATCTGACGGCCATCCACTTCAAGAATTGCATCGGCAATGCCCATTACCAGTTTACGGTGAATAGTACGCTTGATATTGAGCTTGTAAGTGACTTTCTTCGCGCCAGGTAATACTTGGCCAGTAAACTTCACTTCACCGACACCTAGTGCACGCCCTTTACCTTCAGCGCCTTCCCAGCCTAAATAGAAGCCAACGAGCTGCCACATGGCATCTAGGCCTAAACAGCCTGGCATCACAGGATCGGTTATGAAGTGGCAGTCGAAAAACCATAAGTCTGGATTAATATCGAGTTCAGCGACAATTTCACCTTTGCCAAACTCACCGCCATTATCATTGATAGTGACGATTCTATCTATCATCAGCATGTTATCGACAGGTAGACGAGGTGAGTTTGGACCAAATAATTTCCCATGGCCACAGGCGATGAGTTCTTCTTTATTGAAACTGTTTGCTTTATTCATTGTTTTACTACTCCAGCAATAAGAGCCGCCAAGATTAGCGAACACGTGTAAGCTAAACAACTCCGATCAGCTAATTAGCGGCGAAAAAATCCCAATTTTGCGAGTAATCTCGTGATTAGGCCGATTTCCTCCTCCCCATTTCCCGCGAGCTTGTCTAATCGTTCCTGCACGAGACCATATAGTGAATCATGTGGGAAATCATTATCTTCATCGGCAACACCCGCTGGCATTTGCATTAATAGCTCAACCGCTTGGTCCATATGCTCAATGGCATAGATGTGAAACAGGCCTTTGCCTACAGCTGTAATCACTTTGGGATTGAGATTAAGCTGTAATACGTTTGACTTGGGCATAATAACGCCTTGTTCTCCCGTAAGTCCGCGGCGTTCACACAGATTAAAAAAGCCTTCAATCTTCTCGTTGATGCCGCCAATCGCTTGCACATTACCAAATTGATCCAATGCGCCGGTAATCGCCAGTGATTGAATAATGGGTTGTTCGGCAATCGCTGACATCAAACAGCAGTACTCTGCGAGTGATGCACTATCGCCATCAATTTCTTGATAGGATTGTTCGAAAACGATATTGGCATTCAGGTGTAATGGCGCATCTCGTCCAAAGATACGGTACAAACAGGCTGAAAGGATCATCATGCCTTTGGCATGTATATTCCCGCCAAGTTCAGATTTTCTTTCAATATCGGCTACTTCACCATCACCGTAGTGAACTGATGCCGTGATACGCGCTGGTTCACCATAGCTATAATCGATAGCATCAATCACAGTTAAGCCATTGATCTGGCCAACCATAGCACCCGAAGTTGGCAGATTTATGAAATTGTCATCGAAGCTCTGGCCCGAATATTCTTCCGAACTGTTATGACGATAGTTGGCTTGGGTTAACGCGTGCTCAATACTGCTTGCATTGATGCTCGTTTTACCACGATAGGCTTTAGCTTGCATCATGAGCTGGGCGAACTCGAGCATAGATAAACTGAGACGAAGTTGATGTTCGGTTAACCGTGCACTATAGCGAAAGAGTGGCGCTAAACTGGATTGTTCAAGCGTGACATCCACACTTTGGGCAACTGCTTGCAGCCATGAGACGTATTGTGACTCTTTATAACGGACCAAGTCGATTTCGCTGGCAAGCTCCGCTAACAGGGTAAAGTGACGTTGAAATTGCCAATCCTCAGTTCTGACTTGGCTATAAATCATCCCAGCACCAACCAGAACTATCTTACAGTTCAATGGAATAGGACTTAAGTTACTGCTAATTTGATATTCTTTATGGGTGAGGATTTGCATCACTAACTCCCATAAACCCTCACGTTTCCACAGCGACTCGGCGCAAATAAACACATAATGGCATTGAGCTAGGGCACCAGCTTGATACTGACTCGTTGTTCCTGTTTGCGCCATACGGCCAATTAAATCTGCACGGCGAATATTGCCACTCAGGTAGCGATAGTGAGTTGTTTTCTCGGCAATACTTCCTTGATTTTCCTGCGGCTTATCGGACTGCCACTGAAATGTTACCGCCTTATCAATCGGACATGTCGCCACTAAATACGCAGGGGACAAAGGTGCAAGGCTATCGATACAGGCTTGGATCATTAACTGGCGGTCAATGCTCGGGAAATCGGCCAGATACAAGTGTTGATCGACAATAGCTTGGTGGAGTTTAAACGCGTCCACAGTGCGCTCTTGCCCTAAGAGCAATGCGCTTAGATTGGCAGCCGTTTCGGAAAGGGTTGGCAGGCTAAATTCAGGTGCGAGTGAAGACGTGGGTATCAAGAGTGAATTCATATAAGCATTTACCGTGAAAAGTTACAGTGATTTTACCATACCAAGACGACAAGTCTCACACTGTATAGGTGTTTTTACGTCTGTTTGCCCGATTATTCGTTAAAACGGGTGATGTATTTGCCGTAAAAAACACCTGAGTGGATATAAGTTGAGCATTTGATTCGAGAATTAAAAATTGAGGTTTACAAGCTAGCGGTATGCTTATATTATTTTCGGCGTTCGGAGGGGTGGCAGAGTGGTTTAATGCACCGGTCTTGAAAACCGGCGTGGGTTTATAGCCCACCCAGGGTTCAAATCCCTGCTCCTCCGCCATATTTAGTCAAAATGCCGCTAAGCAATTAGCTGCATTTTGCATTTATACAGTTTGAACCCTTGGGTTCCTGATTTTAAGCGCAGCTCCTGCGCCATATTCACGAGAAAGGCCATCAGCAATGATGGCCTTTTTTGTTTGTATGATTTGAACCAAGGTTCCTCATTCTAAGCGCAGCTCCTGCGCCATATTCAGGAGATAGGCTATCAGCAAGGGTGGCCTTTTTTGTTTGTGCAATTTGAATCCCATGTTTTCATTCAAAGCTGCGTTACTGTGGCTGATTAGCGGCATTTTAGTCCGCTCTTTCTATTTATGGTCTACACTCAAATCCGTGGCCAACTTAATGGTTTTTATGGCCTTTAAAATTTGCACTAGGATGGTGCGACGTATGATTCTCGACAATCTTGGATCATACGGCCGAGCAATTCTCCCATCTGGGTGACTTATTTTAAGTAGAGAAAGCTATGTGGTTACCAACACGTATTTCGCAGCGTCTCACTATGGGCAGCATAGTACTGCTTTTACTGACCGGACTCGCCGTTTTTGGTGTGATGTCACTGAGGGGGCAACCTAGAGTAGTGGCGGCGAGTCAGGAGCTAATTGAGCAAACCGGTAGCAGTATCGTGAGGCAACTCGCACTTAAGCTTGCCAGCATTGAGGGTATTACTTTAAGCCTTGCACGCCTTGCAGAAGTGCTACCCCACGAGCAAGCTCTTTATCTTAATTCCTTACCTAATCTAATTGATAACAATGGCGATCTCACTATTGCAGGCGGTGGGATCTGGCCAGAGCCAGATAAATTTGTCGCTGGAAGCACCCGCCACAGTTTTTTCTGGGCCCGTGGTAGCGATAATTTGCTGGCTTATTCAGATGACTATAATGCGCAATCTGGCCCTGGCTATCACAATGATCCTTGGTATACAGGGGCACGCACAAGTTCTGTATCCCAGTGCCTATGGTCTGAAGCCTATCAGGATACCGTGACGAAAGTGGCTATGGTGACATGCAGTGTGCCATATCGTCTGACGGGGACATTTGCCGGGGTCGCAACAATAGATTTAAAACTTGATGATTTAGCTAAATTTCTAACAGAACATGGCAATGTAACTGACGGCTATGCTTTTGCTTTAGATCAAGCGGGTAATATCTTGCATTTTCCTGAAGCGAATAAGTCCGACACTATGCTGCGCTTTACCGATCTCGTCGGGCAGTTACCTTGGCTTGCCCCCGTTGAAGCTGCACTTAAGCAAACCTCAATCAATAATGTTATTTCTGTGAGTTTAGATAAGGATGGAAGACTCAATCAGGCGAGCGAGGTAAGCCTTTTTGTGATGCCTGATACCGGATGGGTGATTGGTCTTGTGACGCCAAAGACCCGAGTTACAGGGCTTGCCCGTGAGCTGACCTTTGATATTTTGTTGTTTTTATTACCCTTGCTCGCCATTTTACTTTATTTGGCGTGGTTGTCGGGTAAAAAACTGTTGGCGCAACTTGAAGAAACCACAGATCAAATTGCTTCCCTTGGGAGCGGTAATTTGGGTGCCAATGTCGAGCTGCAAATTCAGCGGGATGATGAAATTGGCGCTTTGCGTCGAGCTGTAAATACCTATGCGGGTACACTGAGGGCAATGCTAGATTTGATCACCCAAGAGGCGAAGAAAGTTCAGTTTGAGGCAACGCAATTAAGTGGTCTCAGCCATAGGTTAGCCCAACGTGCAGAACAGCAGCGTCTTGAGAGTGCGCAACTCGCCGCGGCGATAACACAAATGTCGTCAAGCGCGATGGAAGTGGCGAATAACACTAACGATTGTGCTGCAACGGCGCAATCCTCTTTAATTGTGGTGCGGGAAGGGCAAACCCGAGTGTCATCCAGCAATGCCTCGATTGAGGCATTAGCGGGGGAGATCGCCAATGCGACCAAGGTGATATCCCAGTTGGCTCAAGATAGCCAGAAAGTGGGCGCCGTATTGGATGTGATCAAGGCGATTTCAGAGCAAACTAATCTGTTAGCGTTAAATGCGGCAATAGAAGCGGCAAGGGCGGGGGAACAGGGTCGCGGCTTTGCGGTTGTTGCCGATGAAGTGCGAACTCTTGCTGGTCGTACTCAAGATTCCGCCAATGAAATCAGTACCATGATTAATGCTTTGCAATCAGCATCTCGGCTTGCGGTACAAGCGATGCAAACGGGCGAGTCCCGCACTGTCCACGCAGTTGCTGAGGCTGAGGGAGCGGCCAGTTCTCTATCGAGTACTGTACAAAGTTTCGATGATATTTCGCAGCGAGCCCAGCAAATTGCTTTAGCTGCTCAGCAACAAAGCCAAGTGACTCAGGAGATCAATGAGTTGGCGGTGAGGATTAATAGCATTAGTGAAGATAACTCACTTGATGCGACCGCACTCGATGCGTTAAGCCTTGAAATGCAGAAACTATCCGACCGTTTAATCAATATTAATCGAGCTTAAGTCTAATATCCTGATAAAAAGTTATGTAGTGGATCGCCTTGTTAGTGGCGCTTTAACTGACCGGAAATTCAAAGCATAAGTCGAATTATGCGATTTTTTAAGCAAATTGGATGTAGATTGACCATGTGGATTGCTATTTTAAATTAAGAGTTTACAGCGGAGTAGGAGATAGCTATTATCTCGCTCGTTCGGAGGGGTGGCAGAGTGGTTTAATGCACCGGTCTTGAAAACCGGCGTGGGTTTATAGCCCACCCAGGGTTCAAATCCCTGCTCCTCCGCCATATTTTACGAGAAAGGCCATCAGTAATGATGGCCTTTTTTGTTCGTGCAATTTGAACCAAGGTTTCTCACTCTAAGCCACAAGTTTTCTGTTTTTACTTTGAAACACGTTTTTTAATCAAAAATTGAATTTGAAATAACCAATTAACACGATTAAGTATAAATTTAAGTTTACAGTGGCAGTCGAGATCGCTATTATCTCGCTCGTTCGGAGGGGTGGCAGAGTGGTTTAATGCACCGGTCTTGAAAACCGGCGTGGGTTTATAGCCCACCCAGGGTTCAAATCCCTGCTCCTCCGCCATATTTAGTTAAAATGCCGCTAAGCAATTAGCGGCATTTTGCATTTACATCGTTTGAACCCTTGGGTTGCTGATTTGAAGCGCAGCTCCTACGCTATATTCACGAAACAGGCCATCAGTAATGATGGCCTTTTTTGTTTGTGCTGTACTACCGATCCAACAAGCATTTAGGCTGATAGCGCTTTGTGTATTGCTTCGTTTTTAAACGCTTTTTATTGGTATGCTATTCTGGAATCCTTTCTTTAAATATCATCTAGTTAACAATGTTGAATTTATGCTTTGCGAAATGGGGTTGTTGGGCTAAATTAGCCTTATGAACTCGTTATCCGTTTGCTGTGTTGCTTTATTTAACGCACGGAACGAGCTGAAAATAGTAAAAGGTGGATAAAGTTGATTTCGATATATTTGGTTGACGATCATGAGCTTGTGAGAACTGGGATCCGCCGCATCTTGGAAGATGAACGTGGGATCAAAGTGGTGGGCGAAGCCCCTGATGGTGAGACTGCGGTGCAGTGGGCTCGCCAAAACGAAGCCGATGTGATCTTAATGGACATGAATATGCCTGGGATGGGCGGACTGGAAGCCACTCGAAAAATTCTGCGTTATCAACCCCATGCTAAAATTATTGTGTTGACTGTGCACACGGAAGATCCATTCCCGAGCAAGGTCATGCAGGCTGGCGCTTCGGGTTATTTGACGAAAGGGGCGACGCCGCCGGAAGTATTGCAGGCAATACGTCAGGTGTCTCGCGGCCAGCGTTATTTATCCCCTGAAATTGCCCAACAGATGGCGCTGAGTCAGTTTAATCCCGCCGATGAAAACCCGTTTAAGTCTTTGTCTGAACGTGAGTTACAGATCATGTTGATGATCACCAACGGCGAGAAGGTAAACGATATTTCTGAGCAGTTGAACTTAAGCCCTAAAACCGTTAACAGCTACCGTTACCGCCTATTTGCCAAACTGGGGATCAGTGGTGATGTCGAGCTAACGCGGTTAGCTATTCGCTATAAGATGTTGGATGCTGGCCATTTTTAATGGAAAGTGGATTGCGTTGGTCGATGACTTTAATCTAGCGAGTTCTTGGGTTATATGTTCCTATGTTGTCTGTGTTAAGTCTGCAAAACTGTGGGTGTAAATGATGTCGAATGAATTTAACGCCCAAAGTTTTTTACGTACGGTTTCATCCTCCGCTGGGGTTTATCGCATGTATGACGTCAAGAATGACGTCATTTATGTGGGTAAAGCCAAAGATCTCAAAAAACGGCTTACCTCGTATTTTCGTAAAAACCTCGCTAATGTTAAGACCCAAGCCTTAGTCTCGCATATTCACCATATTGATGTGACGCTGACCCACAGCGAAACCGATGCGCTGTTGCTTGAGAATGATTACATCAAGCAATACATGCCAAAATACAATGTGTTATTGCGTGATGACAAATCTTATCCTTACATACTGTTAAGCCAGCACGAACACCCAAGGCTCGCTTATCATCGTGGTCCGCAGCGGGAAAAAGGCCACTATTTTGGCCCTTATCCTAACGGCGGCGCCGTGCGTGAAAGCCTGCATTTAATGCAGAAGCTGTTTCCAATTCGTCAATGTGACGACCTTTACTACAAGTCTCGCTCACGCCCTTGTTTGCAATATCAACTTTCCCGTTGTAGCGCGCCCTGTGTGGGAAAAGTCAGCAACGCTGATTACGATGAGCAAGTGAAACTCGCCAGCCTGTTTTTAAAGGGCAAAGATCAGCAAGTGATCAGCGCCTTGGTTGACAAAATGGAGCTTGCAGCCGAGCGACAAGCCTATGAGCAAGCTGCACGATTTCGCGATCAGATCATGGCGCTGCGTAAAGTCGCCGAACAACAGGAAGTATCGAATAATAAAGGCGATATGGATGTCATCGGTGTGCATTATTCGTCGGGCATCGCCTGTTTCCATTTGCTGTTTATCCGCGAGGGTAAAATCTTTGGCAGTCGCAGCTATTATCCTTCCGTACCCGCCCAAACCGATATGGACGAAGTGCTGCGCTCTTTCATCCTGCAGTTTTATTTAAATGCGGATATTCAACGCACGATCCCAAAGGAAGTGGTGATTAGCCACAACTTTGAAGAATTACATGAACTTGAAGCGGCGGTTTCTGAGGCGTTAGATAAAAAGTTTTCGATTAAGACCAATGTACGCGCCGACAGGGCAAGCTTCTTACGGTTAGCAGTGACCAATGCGACGAATGCCGTAGTTACGCGCTTGTCCCATAAAAATACGGTCGAACAGCGTTTTGTGTTACTCGAAGAAATCCTTGAATTGAGTGGGCCTATCCAGCGGATGGAATGTTTCGATATCAGTCATACCATGGGGGAGAGCACAGTTGCCTCCTGTGTGGTGTTTAATCGAGAAGGGCCGCATAAAGGCGAATATCGTCGTTATAACATCGAGGGTATTACGCCGGGCGATGATTACGCGGCGATGAAGCAAGCGGTCAGCCGACGTTTCGATAAGATTGAAGCAGGCGGTAAAATCCCTGACATTCTGTTTATCGATGGTGGACTTGGGCAGTTGCGTATCGCCCAGAAGATAGTGGATGAAAAGTTTGTCCATTTAGATAAAGCACCGCAGCTCATTGGGGTGGCGAAAGGCGAGGGCCGTAAACCTGGGCTCGAAACCTTAATTTTAGGGGATACAGAAACTAGCTTTTCCCTCGAAGGTGATTCGCCTGCGTTGCACCTTATTCAACATATTCGCGATGAGTCCCATCGATTCGCGATAACAGGCCATCGTAATCGTCGCCAGAAAACCCGCAATACTTCCACATTGGAATCTATTCCAGGAATTGGCCCTAAACGCCGTAAAGCTTTGTTACAGCATTTAGGTGGGTTGCAAGAAGTGAAAGGGGCAAGTGTGGCGGAATTAGTCAAAGTACCAGGGATCAGCATAGAAATGGCACAAACCATTCATGATGCATTGCGAGGGTGATAAAATTAAGGCAAGATTGGCGCTGCTTTTGACTAACTGGTTTGATCATGCCGTTTAACTTACCTATAGCATTAACTCTTTTCAGGCTTTTTTTACTGCCCATCTTTGTGGTGCTGTTTTATTTACCCTACGACTGGACCCCTTTTGTTGCCGCCTTTACCTTTTGGCTCGCGGCGTTAACGGATGCATTAGATGGTTATGCTGCCCGTAAATTGAAGCAATTAACCCGTTTTGGTGCTTTCCTCGATCCAGTCGCTGACAAGTTGATGGTGATCACAGCCTTAGTGCTGTTAGTCGATCAATACGCCAATATCTGGCTGACGATGCCAGCTCTGTTTATGATAGGTCGCGAGATTGTCATTTCAGCGTTGAGAGAATGGATGGCTGAAATTGGTAAACGTGGCACTGTCGCCGTGTCTTGGATTGGTAAATATAAGACTGCCGCGCAAATGGTGGCGATTATTGGCCTGATTTGGCAATACAATCCTTTAATGACCAATGCCGCGTTTGTGCTGTTATATATCGCCGCAGTATTAACTTTTTGGTCAATGATGAGTTACATTTTAGCCGCTTGGAAAGATCTGACTGCTGAATAGTGCAATAAAAAATCAAAGAGATTATTTAGTGTGCAAGCAGTAAGTTATCGATAAAACAGCGGTTGACACTGGGTGGTAAATCGGTAGAATGCCACCCCGTAGACAAGAGACGATGTGAAAACAAAATCTTAACGCTACTGAATATTGAAATGTGATATTCGCTCAGTTGATAAGGTTAAATACGATACCTTACTTACTTGAGTAAATAGTAAAACAAAATGCGACATTAGCTCAGTTGGTAGAGCGATACCTTGCCAAGGTATAGGTCATCGGTTCGAACCCGATATGTCGCTCCAATATTCTTGAAGTCTGATTCTGGTTAATCCGAGTTAGCAACTATGGCGCGATGGCAGAATGGCTATGCTGCGGATTGCAAATCCGTCGATCTCGGTTCGACTCCGGGTCGCGCCTCCATAGATTAAGGTATTAATGACACGATTCCCGTCGTTAATATAAAGAGTTTGCCCGAGTGGTGGAATCGGTAGACACAAGGGATTTAAAATCCCTCGCTGGTAACAGCGTGCCAGTTCAAGTCTGGCCTCGGGTACCATTATTTTTGATGATAATGGTAAAAATAAAATCCTAAGCTTCAATAGGTTTTTATTAAAGATTTGATTGTTGTATTAAGCGTTAGATACATAGAGTTAATAATATTTATGACATGATTCCCGTCATTGATATTCAGAGTTTGCCCGAGTGGTGGAATCGGTAGACACAAGGGATTTAAAATCCCTCGCTGGTAACAGCGTGCCAGTTCAAGTCTGGCCTCGGGTACCAAAAAAGAAAAAGCCTCAACGAAAGTTGAGGCTTTTTTGCATCTGGACTCCTACTTTTTGTTATCATTTTTCATTATCTGTTTAAGGCCAAGCTTGACTGACACGTTAGGTGCGCAGTTTCCGATATAAGAGATGGTCATCAATGTGTTGGACTAGTCTCGCTAGCTTTAGTTAGCAGGGCTTCTTGCTGCGGGCTAGTCATGGGGCGGAGTGCTGAAAACCATTGCATCATGTAACAGCGGTACGTTTGAAGCTGATAGCATCAACTTGAAGCAAGCCAGTAGCTATGCTGATGTAACTCTTTGTGCAGAGAAGTCAGAGCGATAAGGCGTGAAATTATTTCGGCTGAAACGCAGGTCGTGAGTTTTTTGCTTTGGTTTAACCTATTTATGCTTGAGATAAACCTAGAAATAGAAAACCTATCAATAAAAATCTATCAATAACATCTATCGATAAAATCCTAGGCATAAAAAAGCGCCAGTAAAGACTGACGCTTTTATTAACCCTACCTTTTTATTAACGCTATAGGGTCGGTTTATGCTCGCTAAGCAAGGGAATTAATTGAGCTCTATTGCCAATCGTCGCTATTCCAGCGGTATAACCAAGTCGCTGCTAGGGGTTTATCGTCTTTCTTCAGCTGTAATCTCAGTTCGGCTACATTGGTGCTTTCTGGTTCGAAGCTGACAAATACCCGTGCACCATTGATGTCAGGGTGAGCAACAATCCGAGTTGACAGGATTTTTCCTTTGCTGATGCTGGCATCGATACTAATTTTATCAATATCTTGTGGCTTGATATTACTAAAGTCGACGAGTAACTCTTTACCCTTGCTGAGCACTTGCCCCTTCGAACTGCGGACCACTCGAGCCTTTGACGCGATTGAAGGGCTGTCGTTTGACGCTGTCATACGATAGGAATATTTATAGGGTTGATCTTTCTTCAGGCCGCCTTGCGGCTCCCAATAGGCGACTATGTTGTCGTTGGTTTCTGCACTCGATGGGATTTCAATCAACACTAGCTGGCCCTTGCCCCAATCATTGAGTGGCTCAACCCATGCGGAAGGACGAAGTTGATAGTTTGCACTCAGATCTTGATAGTCTTCGAACTTACGGTGGCGCTGGATCAGACCAAAACCTTTAATATCTTCATCGGCAAAGGCGCTGACTTGCAGTTTGTTGGGATTGTTTAATGGGCGCCATAGACGTTCGCCATTGCCGCGATCGATTTGCAAGCCGTCTGAGTTGTGTACTTCAGGGCGGTAATCGGGTTTATCCGAGTTATCTAATCCACCAAACAGGAACATAGAGGTCAGCGGTGCAAGGCCAACATGTTGAATATCTTTGCGTGGGAACAGGGTTACATCCACTTCGACACGTGATGGTGCGCCAGGGTAAATACCAAAACGGTAGGCACCCGTGACACTTTGGCTGTCGAGCAGGGCATGCACCACAATCGCCGTTTGGTATTTGGATGGTCGTTCAACCCAAAAACGCTTAAACAATGGATATTCTTCGCCTTTAGGTTGGGCGACATCTATTGCTAAACCGCGATTAGACAGGCCATAGGTTTGGCCTTTAGACAGTACGCGAAAGTAGCTCGCGCCTTGGAACATGATGAATTCATCTTTCATTTCATCGTCATTGATGGGGTAATGCAAACGCACGCCAGCATATTGACCTAATTGGGTGATGAGTTTTTCAATGGCGTCACTGGGCACATCGAACGAGGCCTCAGTGAGCTCTATCGGTATCGCTTTGCTGTTTTCGACCACGTCGATATCGACAAGGTTTTTATAGAGAAAACCCGGAGCAAAAAGCTGTACCGAAAATTTAGTGGGTGTACCGCCCCAAATCGCGGCATTTTCTTGATAATTGATTTTGCCATAGGTGGCAAAATCAAGATCGATCAGCTCTTTAGGCGCTTTCTTGGCTTCTTTAAATGGTTTTTGCGACAGCTGTTGCGCGATTTCGACTACAGTATCGTGGGTAAAATTTTTAGATTTTTTTTCTGGGGCAGGCGCAGGTGCTGCGGTTGTCTCTGCCGCTGCGGCATTGACGTTATTCATGCCGACGACGTAGACGATGGCGGTCAAGATGAAAAAAGGTAGTTTTTTGAGTAATGCCGGATAACCGGTAGGGTAATTCATCGTATGATTCATTCGCAAAATGGAAACTCCTTACTAAAATGACGCTGATTCATAGGCACAATATATGCTTCAGTCTATCTAATCCCTAAATATTAATAACTTGTCTGCTACAAAATCCTCAGTTGTGGGATCTGACTCGCTGAGGTGAGCGGTAATTTTACCTGTGTAGCAGGATATTTGTAACATAAATTATGATTAGTGCTATTTAGGTGCTGCTTTGGATACTTTACTGTGTTGTTTAGTTATCAATAACAGTAATTGCGAATGTGCTCGGCGGTAGTAATAGCTCAGTGGTAATAAAGAGTGTGGTGAAAACGCGCTTGGCTAAGTTAATTTAGCACTGATTCAATTGAGTGGCGTTGCTACAGAGCCGAGGCACCGTTAACGTTAGGATGGTAAGAAAACAGATAAGCGTATTAGGGCTCAAGCGATAGGAAGTCATAACTTAGGCTCACCGTTTTTCCTGTGAGCCTATTTAGATGCGCTATACGGCTGCTAGCTTGAATATTAGGGCTTGAGTAAATTAGGGCTTAAGTAAATTAGGCCTTGAGTAAGTGCGACAGATCGCTGCCCACAGGGATAGGGATTTCTTGCTGTTCTCCGCAGAACAAATATGCTGGCTGGTCACCTAAGAGTGAGAGTTTGTCTCCCTGACGCCACAGGGCTGAGCCTTCAACTATGCCGATCACTGGGGTTAATGGGTCGACTTTAGTGAACTCTAATAACCGCTGGGCACGGGTTTCACCGTTGTGGCCCGGTGCTTGGTAATTGGAATAATGCGGATTGAGCTGGAACGGCACTAAGTTTAATGCCTTGAACGATGGCGGCTCGATGATGGGCATATCATTCGTGGTGCGAATGCTCAGTCCCGATACGTTAGAACCCGCACTCCAGCCGATATAAGGTTTGCCAAGGGCAACTTGTTCACCAATTAGCGTAACCAGATCATAGCGATATAGTTGGTGCAACAAATGAAAGGTGTTACCGCCGCCGATTAAAATCCCGTCGGCATCTTTTATCGCTTGTTGAGGATCGGGATGCTGATGAATGCCACTGATATCGAGTTCAAGCTCACTTAATCCTGTCACTACAGACGCTAAATAAGTGTCATAACTCATGCTGACGCCAGCATAGGGGATAAAAATCCATTTTTGCGCCTTGGTGGTAAGCGGTTTAATAAAAGGGATCGCGTGGGCAAGATAAGGTGTATCACCGACACGAGAGCTGCTCAGTAGTAGGGCATTGATTGTCATTTTGTATCCTGAAATCTCGGAGTGTGCAGGCATGTTAACAAAGATTAATCCCGATAAACATAGAGAAATAAAGCAGAATTGCGCTGTAGCGCCGATAGCCGCTAGATTTAAGTTTCGATTAATATAGTGACCCTAGACTCTCGATCCATGAAAGACAGTGCCTTTATACGAGAAAGATAACCTAATTTAAAAACTCTTTTCTTTTACCACTTGAATTTCGATGATTTGGACATATTATGTCTTTGAACAAAGTTAAATGGCACATTCTTGCCCTAAAGGAGCTGAAATGAAGCGTATATTTTTATTGATTGCGACTAACCTAGCTGTGTTGCTAGTAGCCTCAATTGTAATGTCTATTCTAGGCGTGAACACGTCTACTATGGGTGGACTACTGGTGTTCGCTGCCATTTTTGGATTCGGTGGGGCCTTTATCAGCTTAGCCATTTCAAAATGGATGGCGAAAAAGACCATGGGTTGTGAAGTGATCACCACCCCACGTGACAGTACTGAACGTTGGTTAGTAGAGACGGTTGCCCGTCAAGCTAAACAAGCGGGAATTAAAATGCCAGAAGTGGCGATTTATCAATCACCCGACATGAACGCGTTCGCTACAGGCCCAAGCAAAGACAATTCATTAGTGGCTGTGAGTACGGGTCTG
The DNA here is from genome assembly GCF_031932025.1 of Shewanella sp. SP2S2-4. NCBI lineage: Bacteria > Pseudomonadati > Pseudomonadota > Gammaproteobacteria > Alteromonadales > Shewanellaceae > Shewanella > Shewanella sp. SP2S2-4. The sequence continues at coordinate 57,198 of NZ_JAUOER010000026.1, read as the reverse complement.
TTATATGGCATGAGCCAAGATGAAATCGAAGGCGTATTGGCCCACGAAGTGAGCCACGTTGCTAACGGTGACATGGTGACCTTGACACTGATCCAAGGGGTAGTTAACACCTTCGTGATCTTCGCGGCTCGTGTGGTTGCTGGCATTATTAACAACTTTGTGTCGAGCAATGATGAAGAAGGCGAAGGTTTAGGCATGTTCGCTTACATGGCCGTGGTTTTCGTGCTGGATATGTTATTCGGTATCTTGGCTTCAATCATCGTCGCTTACTTCTCACGTATTCGTGAGTACAAAGCCGATGAAGGCGCGGCCCGTTTAGCGGGTAAAGGCAAGATGATTGCTGCGCTTGAGCGTTTACGCCAAGGTCCAGAAAGCACGGCAATGCCTGCACAAATGTCTGCCTTTGGTATTAACGGCAAACGTTCAATGGCGGAAATGATGATGAGTCATCCTCCATTAGAAAAACGTATTGCAGCGTTAAGAGCAAGCTAATAAAGAGAGAGTTAGGTTTAAGTTTTAAGCCTCACTTGAGATTAGATCTATGACTCTCAATATCGGGCTCAAACTTTGGTTTGAGCCCGATTTTTTTATGCCTGCCATTTAACTCACATTTGATGAAGCAAAAAGGCGCCGCTATGGGAATCATCACACCGCGTTAAACACCATCGCGGGTAAATCGCTGAAGATTCATGCGGGTTGTGCGTTCATTCTTGATGCAGCAAATTGTGTTGCGCGGTTGCTGCAAGGGCGCGATAGACCAGTGTCGTTTGCTTCGCCTTAATATTCCAATGCTGCCAAAAGAGTGGCACGCGCATGCGCCGCTCTGGCGTGAGCTCAATCAGTATCCCTTGATCGATTAATGGCTTAGCTTGCAGATGACCGACGAGTCCATAACCTAAGCTTAAGTTAATCGCTTCTAAAAAACTTTCTGAAGAGGGGATTGTATGTTGCCACCATTGCCCTGGCGTCATATTGAAATATTGGGCGAGAAACTTCTCGTGCAGCTTATCTTTGGTGGAGAACACCACTGCTGGCGCCTTTGCTAACTGAGCTTGGCTAATGCCGTTAAACAGCCGAGTGTCGCTAAGCGATAGCGAGTCTCTCGGCTCACCAAAATAGCGCGCGGCAAATTCGGGCGTGGCCACACATAAATATTCCATGGTGCCTAAAAACTCACTGCTGCAACCCGCCATCGGCACTTCGGTTGTGGTGACGCAGCCGACCGCTTCACCGTTTTTCAATAGATGATGGGTGTAAGACTCATCATCGACAATCAATTCCAATAACCAAGCATGGCGACTGAACATGCCTGCCAGCGCTGGTAAAAACCAAGTGGCTAAACTGTCGGCATTCACAGCAATACGCACTGTGGTTGGATGGTTGGGATCGTCGGCGTCCATCTCGGCTCTTAATTCACTCTCAAGTAATTGAACCTGTGAATAGTGGCGCAGCAGGCGTTTGCCTGTGGGGGTGGCGACCACGGGATTGGAGCGAATAAGTAATGACTGACCGACTTTTTCCTCAAGCTGCCGAATGCGTTGCGATACCGCCGACTGGGTGATGTGCAGCACTTTAGCGGCGCGGTCGAACCCGCCTTCCGAGACGACAACGGCGAGGGCTTTGAGATTGGCGTATTCCAGCATAATCATCCTTAATCGATCTGTGTTTGATGGTTATTAATTTTACTTATGATACATAAAAAACATTAGTTATATTAATTTTGTTGTTTTGACTATGCTAGCGCCTTCTTCGAACATGAGAGGTGGTTATGCAAGCGGCATTTATACAAGGTATGGGAATTGGTGGCAGTTTGATTATTGCTGTAGGCGCGCAAAATGCCTTTGTGCTCAAGCAAGGCATTAAGCGTTCGTACACGTTACCGATTGCCTTGCTCTGCTCTATGATTGATGCGCTGATGATCACTGCGGGTGTGGCGGGGCTGGGGCACATTATTGAATCTTTCCCGACCATTAAGCATGTGGCGAGTTTCGGTGGCGCCGCGTTTCTACTCTGGTACGGTGCAAATGCGCTCAAGGCGTCGTTTGTGGCCAAGGGCATTGAGATGGAGCAGGCTGATAATGCCGATACCTTCAAAAAGGCCGTGTTGACCACGCTTGGGATCAGTCTGCTTAATCCGCATTTGTACCTCGACACTGTGGTGTTACTCGGCAGTATCAGCACTCAATTCGACGATTTACATCGACCTTGGTTTGGCGCAGGCGCCGTGTTGGCATCGTTTATTTGGTTCTTCGGCTTAAGTTTTGGTGCGCGTTTGCTGGCGCCTATTTTTACTCGCCCAGCGGCATGGCGTTACCTTGACCGTTTTATATGGCTAACCATGTGGAGCATTGCCGCCGCGATTATTTGGCCCTATGTAGCAGGATAAATTGGCGTTTGGATGCCATGACATGTGGGCATGGCTGAATGCATTTGCGGAATTTTTGCTCGGTTAGACAGTGTGTTGTGATATGAAAGTGAAAATTTTTCATGAAAAAGGTCCTGATTTCAGGACCTTTTCGTTATCGATTGCCGATTATTTATTCAGCCTACCGACATCAACTGACGACGTTTACACTTTGCTGCCGATTAAAGCAGCAGCTTGACGTGTCTTATTCGTCGTCATATCAGCCATTAACCCGCGATTTGCGCGAGTACGACTTCATGGTGATCTTTGGTTTTAAACTTATCGAACACGTGGGCAATAGTGCCATCTGTATTGATAAGGAAGCTTAATCTGTGGATGCCATCATAGGTTTTACCCATGAATTTTTTCTCACCCCAGACCCCAAAAGCGTCGGCGACACTGTGGTCTTCATCGCTCAGTAAGGTAAAGTTGAGCGCTTGTTTTTCAGCAAATTTGGCCAGCTTAGCCACAGGATCTGGGCTAATGCCAAATACCGTCACATTATGGCTATCGAGCGCGGCTTTGCTGTCACGTAGACCGCAGGCTTGCACTGTACAACCCGGGGTAGCTGCTTTAGGGTAAAAGTACACTAAAACAGGACCTTGCTTAAGGCTGTCGGCCAGTGAAACTGACGTGCCATGTTGATCCTGTAGGGTAAATTGAGGCGCTTTTGCCCCAGCCGTTAAGGTATTCATCTATTATCCTCTGTCCTCTAAAATGGCTGTGCCTTCCATACGACGAATAGTGCAATCTAAGGTCATATCTTGGGCGAGTTGATAGATACTCTGTTCGAGCTTTTCTAGTTCAACTTTTTCAGGAATATTAATGGTCAGCGACACGTTTTGCGTCTGCTCACTGTCAGGTAATTCTTCGGAGAAAGAGCGCACTGCAGCCAGATCTAATGACCTGTCGGCAAGGAACTGGGTAATGCGTTTTATCGTGCCGCGCTGGTCTTTACCCGTGAAGCGAACTTCAAGGCGAGAAAGGTAATTTTGTGGTGTGTGTTTAGAGGTACGTTTCATCACTGTCATCAGTTCTAATTCGACACAGAGACTGGGGAGCATGCTTTCAATTTTCGTTATTGATGCCCACGAGCCTGACAACATCATGATAAGGGTAAATTCGTTACCAAATAATGCCATACGGCTGTCGACGATATCGCAGTCACAGTCACTGGCAAGACGAGCTAGTTTACTTACGAGTCCAGGACGGTCGAGACCCATCGCTGTTACGACCAGGAAATTGGTCATGAATTTTCCTCACTTTTTCGATATCATAGAGCGAAAACTCAGGGTTGAAGCTGAGTTTTTGTGCGGGATGTAATGCTACCATAACTAATTCAATTTGAGAGCCCCGTTAATGCTTGTCATTAGTGGTTGGCATCAGTACCATAGCGAATCCTGAAATCTTGGGGAAAGTCAGATGATAAACGGAAGCATCGTAGCCTTAATCACGCCAATGAACAGTGATGGCTCAGTAGATTTTGCAAGTCTTGAAAGGTTAGTCGAATTCCATATTGACCAAGGCACAGATGCCATTGTGGCCGTTGGTACTACTGGCGAGTCAGCGACTCTGCCTATGTCTGAGCATGTAACGGTCGTTTCACAAGCCGTTAAATTTGCTGCGGGCCGCGTTCCTGTCATTGGTGGCAATGGTGCCAATGCCACATCTGAAGCCGTTGAGCTCACCAAGTCCTTATCTAAGGTGGGTGTTGCCGCTATGCTTGGCGTAACGCCATATTATAATAAGCCAACTCCTAAGGGATTGATTGCGCATTATAAAGCAGTTGCTGCCAGCACAGATATTCCACAAATTCTTTATAATGTCCCTGGCCGTACTGCCGTTGATATGTTGCCAGAAACCGTTGCCGAGTTAGTCAGCGTGAGCAACATTATTGGCGTGAAAGAAGCGACCGGTGACTTATCCCGTGTAAAACGTCTGCGCGAACTGTGCGGCGACGATTTCCTTTTGTATAGCGGCGATGATGCCACTGCCAGAGAGTTCTTACTCTTAGGCGGCAATGGTGTCATTTCAGTGGCGAACAACATAGTGCCACAAGCCTTTAAAGCTATGTGTGATGCGGCGCTTGCCGGCAATGCTGAGCTTGCGCTGAGCATAGACACACCACTGCGCGGTTTATACAGCACACTCTTTTGTGAAGCCAATCCTATCCCTGTTAAATGGGCTGCCCATCGCATGGGTTTGATTGAATGTGGCCATATTCGTTTACCTTTGACTGAACTTTCTGAGCAATGTCATGGTCTGTTGATAGAAGCAATGACTCGTGCCCAGATAGAGGTTAAATAATTAATGTTAAAGAAAGTCACCCCACTGATCTTAGTTGCTGCCGTTGCAGCCTGTAGTTCGCCACTTGATCGCCGTCAAGCGAATGGTACTGAAGACTATGTTCAGGCTGAGCAAGCGCCTTTGCTTAAAATCCCTGCTGGATTAAAAACACCGCCCTACAATAAAGAATTTGATGTGCCAGCATTGGGCCCTAAAGCCAATGCTACTGTCTACGGTAAAAATTTGGATATCCGTCCGCCACTGCAAGTACTGCCTATGGCTGAAGGTACTCACGTGGAAGAGGGCAGCGACAACATTAAAATCGTGGTCGAATCTATCGATAATACGGTGGACTTGAAACAAGAGATCTTTAGCAACTTAGATGGTTTCTTGGCCCAAAAAGGTATCGCTGTTCGTAGCCGTGATTTTGATAAAGGCAACATAGAAACCGATTGGATCGAAAGTCGCGAAGTGATCGAATCAAACATGTGGGGTTCAGATAAAGTTTATCTGCTGCGCCAACGTTACCGTTTCGATGTGGAAACACGTCCACATGGTCGCACTGCCAATATCGTTATTCACTTAGTTGAACACGAAGAGTTTTACGACGATAAAGCACAAAACGTGTTATTAAGCGGCGAAGATAAGCAAAGATACACGATTGATATGCTGAACAGTGCGATTGCCTACATCAGTATTAAACGTGACCAATCTATTCAAGCGAATCGTTTGAAGCAAACCTTAGGTATCAATGTCGATTTAGTCACGCCAGAAGAAGGCAAAGCCTACTGGTCTGCTAAAGCCCCTTACAAACAAGTGTGGGATCGTCTGCGTATCGTGCTGCCGGAAATGGGCTTCGAAATTGCCGATATGGATAGCGCGAAAGGATTGTACTTTATCAAGTTTGACGATAACTCGGGTTTCTGGAGTTCATTGTGGGGCGACGATAAGTTAGCGCTCAAAGAAGGCAGCTACCGTATACTGCTTGAAGATGGCGATACGCCTGAAGAGACTAAGATCTTCCTCCGCGATGCTGAAGATCAGCCATTGAGCGATGAAGTCGTTACCAATGTGTATCAGTCACTGTCAAACCTGATGAAAGAAGAACGCAAACTGCGTTAATTTCAATGGTTGATGAGAGAAGGGCGAATTATCGCCCTTTTTTATTGGCTGCGATTTATGGAACGGTGGTTGACGATTATCTAAGCAAACGGTGTTTTAGGATTTAATTGTCTACATATCAATATTTTGAATGGTTTTAGCAATAAGCTCCGCTGGATTTGTCATTTTTAGAGATAATCACTAATCACTCTCGTTATCGTACTGCATTCTGGCTATTCTGCCATGTATATCGCCAAAGACACTTAATCACACATATTTTGCGCTATTGGCGTAATTTGTAAGAAAAAGTAAAACGTATTGATGCGATGATGTGAGTGAGTAAACTAGCCGTCATTAATGCGAGTCATCCCTTGGAAGCCCGATGAAAAAAATTATTCTAATAATCGCCCTATTGGCCGCGGCATGGTTTGGATATCAAGCCATGCAACCGCAAGAGATTGCCACTGCGCAAATGAAACTCATGCCTAACGTGGTGATTGCCACCGCCGCCATGGCACCTATTCGCGATGAAGTGGAAGCCATCGGCACCAATAAAGCCGCAGAATCTGTGACCATAACCCCTAAAGTTACCGACATGGTGATAGCACTTAAGTTTGATGATGGCGACATAGTCAAAAAGGGTGACTTGCTAGTCCAACTGCAAAATGCCGAGCAAATCGCTAAGGTAAAAGCCGCGCAAGTTAAAGTCAGTGATAATCAACGTGAATTCAACCGTATCAGTTCGTTAGTCACCAGCCGCACTGTGGCAGAGTTAGAACGCGACAGATTACAAACCCTTATCGATACCACCCGCGCAGAGCTTGAACAGGCGCAAGCATCACTCAATGATCGCAGTATTCTGGCGCCTTTTAATGGCCGTTTAGGTTTACGTCAAATCAGTGTCGGCAGTTTAGTGTCGCCCGGCACTGCGATCACCACCTTGGATGATATCTCTAAGATTAAACTCGATTTTTCAGTGCCTGAGCGTTTTATTCAAGATTTAGCCCCAGGTAAGAAAGTTGAAGCCAAAGCTGTTACCTTTCCTGATTTTACCTTCAAAGGCGTAGTGACATCGATTGATAGCCGCGTAAACCCAACGACGCGCACTGTGATTGTCCGCGCCGAAATCCCTAATCCTGAGCTGCGTTTATTACCGGGCATGTTGATGAAGGTCAAACTCATCAAACGTAGCCGCGAAGCCTTGATGTTGCCAGAATCAGCCATTATCCCAATCCAAAATGATCACTTTGTTTACAGCGTTAATGCCGACAATGTGATTGAGCGTAAACAAGTCACTATCGGGATTCGTACCCGTGGTTGGGTCGAGATCTTAGACGGTTTAGCCTTGGGTGAAAACGTGGTGATCCGTGGCTTATTGAAAGTCCATCCTGGGGATAAAGTGCAAACAGAGTTCGCGGAAAAGTTTAGTTATCTTGCGGATACGAGCGCGGAGCCAAGTGTATGATCCTCACTGATCTCTCGGTAAAACGTCCCGTATTTGCCTCTGTGATCAGCTTGCTGCTGGTCGCTTTCGGGCTTGTCTCCTTTGATAAATTACCCCTGCGTGAATACCCAAACATAGATCCGCCTGTGGTGTCTATCGACACTAACTACCGCGGCGCCAGTGCCGCCGTGGTGGAAAGCCGCATTACCCAATTGATTGAAGACAGGATCAGCGGCGTCGAAGGCATTCGGCACGTGAGTTCATCGAGCAGTGATGGCCGTTCATCCGTCACCTTAGAGTTTGATATTAGCCGTAATATTGAAGATGCGGCTAACGATGTACGCGACCGTATTTCTGGCTTACTCGACAATTTACCCGAGGAAGCCGATCCCCCTGAAGTGCAAAAAGCCAATGGCGGCGATGAAGTGATCATGTGGCTCAATTTGGTGTCGGATCAAATGACGACCCTCGAATTGACCGATTACACTAACCGTTATTTAGCCGACCGCTTTTCAGTGGTCGATGGTGTGGCGCGGATGCGTATCGGCGGCGGCAAAGTGTATGCGATGCGGATATGGCTAGACAGACAAGCCTTGGCATCGCGCAGTTTAACGGTTGCTGATGTAGAGGCTGCGCTTAGAGCCGAGAACGTCGAGTTACCCGCAGGTTCGATTGAATCTAAGGAGCGGCACTTTACGGTGAGGCTCGAGCGGGGTTATCGCACTGCAGAAGATTTCGCGAATTTAGTGATCACCCAAGGGGAGGACGGTTATTTAGTTAAACTGGGGGATGTCGCGCGGGTGGAAATTGGCTCTGAAGAAGAGCGGATTATGTTCCGTGGTAACAAAGAGGCGATGATAGGTTTAGGTGTGTCTAAGCAATCAACCGCCAATACCTTGGAAGTGGCGCGCGCAGTGAATGCGCTGGTTGATAAAATTAACCCGACCTTGCCAGCGGGCATGTCAATTAAGCGCAGCTACGATAGCTCAGTGTTTATCGAAGCCTCGATTAAAGAAGTGTACCAAACCCTGTTCACTGCGATGGTCTTAGTGATTATCGTAATTTATCTGTTCCTTGGCAGTGTGCGCGCCATGTTGATCCCCGCGATCACTGTGCCTGTATCCTTGCTCGGCACCTTTATTGTGCTGTATGCGCTTGGCTATACCATCAACCTCTTGACCTTGTTGGCGATGATCCTTGCCATCGGCATGGTGGTGGACGATGCGATTGTGATGCTAGAAAACATCCATAGACGTATCGAAGAAGGGGACTCACCGCTCAAAGCCGCTTTCCTCGGTGCGCGTGAAGTGGCCTTTGCGGTCATCGCCACCACCTTAGTCTTGGTAGCGGTGTTTATGCCTATCACTTTCCTTGAGGGCGACTTAGGTAAGCTATTCAAAGAGTTTGCTGTGACCATGAGTGCGGCAGTGCTGTTCTCAAGCATAGTCGCACTAACGCTCACACCTATGATGTGTTCTAAGTTGCTTAAGCCTAGCTCGCAGGATTCTTGGTTGGTGCGTAAGGTTGACGGCATCATGACCAAAGTGTCAAACCGTTATCAATTATCGTTAAAGTCTGCCATGGCCCACCCGTTATTGATGTCGATTTTGGTGTTGATCGCGTTAGGCTCTAGCGCTTATTTGGTCCAAAAAGTGCCGCAGGAATTTGCGCCGCAGGAAGACCGAGGTTCGTTATTCTTGATGGTCAACGGACCGCAAGGCGCGAGTTATGAATACATAGAATCCTATATGAATGAGGTGGAAAACCGTTTGATGCCGCTGGTCGACACGGGTGATATCAAACGTCTGCTGATCCGTGCTCCCCGTGGCTTTGGCCGTTCGGCGGATTTCTCTAACGGTATGGCCATTGTCGTGCTGGAAGATTGGGGTAAACGTCGCCCGGTGAAAGAAGTGATCGCAGATATTAACAAACGTCTTGCCGATCTCGCTGGGGTGCAAGCGTTTCCTGTGATGCGCCAAGCCTTTGGCCGTGGCGTCGGTAAACCTGTACAGTTTGTGATTGGTGGACCTAGCTACGAAGAACTGGCTCGTTGGCGCGATATCATGATGCAAAAGGCGGCACAGAATCCTAAATTACTCGGCTTAGATCACGACTATAAAGAGACTAAGCCGCAGCTTCGTGTCGTCATTGACAGAGACAGAGCGGCAAGCCTTGGGGTGTCGATTTCAAATATTGGCCGTACGCTGGAATCCATGCTGGGCTCACGCTTAGTCACGACCTTTATGCGTGACGGTGAAGAATACGATGTGATCATTGAAGGCGAGCGCGGTAATCAAAATACCGCAGCGGATCTGCAAAATATCTACGTGCGTTCCGAGCGGACTCAAGAACTTATCCCGCTGTCGAACTTAGTGACGGTGGAAGAGTTTGCCGACGCCAGTTCGCTTAACCGTTACAACCGTATGCGCGCGATCACCATAGAAGCCAGTTTAGAAGATGGTTATAGCCTAGGTGAAGCCCTTGATTATATGAATCAATTGGCGCGTGCTTATTTACCTGCAGAAGCGGTCATCAGCTACAAGGGCCAATCCCTCGATTATCAAGAGTCGGGTAGCTCTATGTACTTCGTGTTCTTGCTCGCGTTGGGGATTGTGTTCCTCGTGCTCGCGGCGCAGTTCGAGAGTTACATTCATCCTATGGTGATTATGCTGACTGTACCGCTGGCGACCGTGGGCGCGTTAATTGGTTTGTGGCTCACGGGGCAGAGTCTTAATATTTACAGTCAGATAGGTATTATTATGCTGGTCGGGTTGGCGGCGAAAAACGGCATCTTGATTGTCGAGTTTGCTAACCAATTGCGGGATAAAGGCGTTGACTTTGACAAGGCGATTATCCAAGCCTCAGCGCAGCGTTTACGACCCATTCTCATGACTGGCATCACCACCGCCGCTGGCGCTGTACCTTTGGTTATGGCCGCAGGCGCGGGCGCTGAAACTCGTTTCGTGATTGGTGTAGTGGTGTTGTCGGGGATTTTATTGGCAACCCTATTCACTATCTTCGTGATCCCCGCCGCCTATGGACTGTTTGCCCGTAACAGCGGATCGCCCGAAGCCATAGCCCAACAGTTAGAAAAAGAATTAGCCGAAGACTAACGCCTCGCGTAGGCTGATGTTGAAAGCACACGAAAGTCCACATATAGGCGCTTGGTATTCATCAAGCGCCTTATTTTTCGCCATTCGAACCTCGTTTTAGCCCTTGCCCTTGAAAAGCAAATTTGGAGCCCCATTTAAGTAAACACTAAGCGTTACTTTTACCAAATTGCGTAACAAATAAAGGAAAATTTCATGTCACAACAAGAAACTCATGGTTTTCAAACAGAAGTCAAACAGCTGTTGCATTTGATGATCCATTCTTTGTATTCCAACAAAGAAATTTTCTTGCGTGAACTGGTCTCCAACGCTGCGGATGCAGCGGACAAGCTGCGTTATCTGGCGTTGACCAATGATGCTCTGTATGAAGGCGACGGTGAACTGCGAGTCCGTATCAGTGCTGATAAAGAAAAAGGCACTGTGACCATCGAAGACAACGGCGTGGGTATGACCCGTGACGGCGTGATTGAGCATTTAGGCACAATTGCTAAGTCGGGCACCGCTGATTTCTTTAAAAATCTATCGGGCGAATCCTCAAAGGATTCACAGTTAATCGGCCAGTTCGGTGTCGGTTTCTATTCAGCCTTTATCGTGGCCAAGAAAGTCACGGTTCGCACTCGCGCTGCCGGTCATAAGGCCGATGAAGCCGTATTGTGGGAATCAGAAGGCGAGGGTAACTTCACCGTTGATACCATCACTAAGGCGAGCCGTGGTACTGAAATCACGCTGCACCTGCGTGATGAAGAAAAAGAATTTGCCGATGATTGGCGCCTGCGCTCGATCATCACTAAATACTCAGATCATATTTCTGTGCCGGTCGAAATGTGGCAAGAGGGTACGCCAGAAAGTGATGGTGCTGATGGCGAAAAAATACCTGCGACCGAAGGTCAATGGAAAGTCATGAACAAAGCGACTGCTTTGTGGATGCGCAGCAAAGCTGACATCAGTGACGAAGAGTATCAAGAGTTTTACAAACACATTTCCCACGATTATACCGACGCACTACTGTGGAGTCATAATCGGGTAGAAGGTAAGCAAGAATACACTAACCTATTGTATATTCCTGCCAAAGCACCTTGGGATATGTGGAACCGCGATCGTAAGCACGGCCTGAAACTGTTTGTGCAACGAGTGTTCATCATGGATGACGCTGAGCAATTTATGCCATCTTATCTGCGCTTTGTGCAGGGCTTAATTGACTCAAACGATCTGCCGCTGAACGTATCCCGCGAAATTTTGCAGGATAACCACGTGACCAAAGCGATGCGAACAGGTATCACCAAACGTGTGCTTGGCATGCTGGAAAAACTGGCGAAAGACGATGCGGAAAAATATCAACAGTTCTGGGCTGAATTTGGCCAAGTGTTGAAAGAAGGGCCAGCGGAAGATTTCGCCAACCGTGAACGTATTGCAGGCTTATTACGTTTTGCCTCGACCCATACGGGCAGTGCTGCGCCGACTGTGTCACTCGATGACTACATCAGCCGCATGAAAGAAGGCCAAACTAAGATTTATTACATTGTTGCCGACAGTCATGAAGCCGCCGCTAACAGCCCACATTTAGAGTTGTTACGTAAGAAAGGCATTGAAGTCTTACTGATGTCAGAGCGTATCGACGAGTGGCTAATCAACCACTTAACTGAGTACAAAGAGAAACAACTGCACTCAGTGACCCGTGGTGACTTAGAACTTGGCGAGCTGGAAGATGCCTCTGAAAAAGAAGCGCAAGAAAAGCTTGAGCAAGAATCAGTAGCTTTAGTTGAACGCATTAAAGCGGCATTAGGCTCGAGTGTTGCGGATGTGAAAGTCACGTCACGCTTAACCGACACTCCAGCCTGTGTCGTGGCGGGTGAAGGCGAAATGTCGACTCAGATGATCAAGCTGATGCAAGCTGCCGGTCAACCTGTGCCAGAAGTGAAGCCGACATTTGAGATCAACCCCGCGCACCCATTAGTGTCGCGCTTAAATGATCTTCAAGATGAAGCCGCCTTCGCGGATTGGTCAAATCTGCTGCTGCAACAGGCGCAATTGTCTGAAAAAGGTAGCCTTGCGGATCCATCGGCCTTTATCAAGCTGATGAACCAAATGTTACTGGCTAACATGAAGTAAATGACTATCGGGGCCTTTCTTTGAACGGCCCCGATATTGTTTCTAGTGCAGGAAGAGTGGTTTGAGCCTAGCCTGTCACTCAAATTCGTTAGCGAGAATATACCCAAACAACCTGAAGATGTAGGATTCAGCGGGAATTTAACGCACTTTAGGCAAGGCCATTAATTGCTCCTGCATTAATGGCATTCACGCCATCCATGGCGATTGCGGTTATTTGCAGACCTAGTGGGCTAAGTTAAAAATAACCAACGCAGCATAAAGTGCGTTAAAACCCGCCGGGACGGAGCGCCTAGGGCACTCCACTTCCGTGTTGCATCAATTCAAAAGGTGGTCGACATTCTGTCATTGATGCGCCTTGAATTGAAGCACCCTAGGCGCTCTGAAACTCGACTCTTCAGGTTGCTTGGGTATACAAGCTGTTAAGACAACGATTTTAAAATAGCGCGTTAACACTCAGTGCTAGCGCTTCGTTTTAAAAGCATAAGGCCTCCCATGATTGAGGCCTTAAACGTTAAGGGAATACTATGGACAATATCCTCAGCCTGACTAAAGACAATATTCAGCAAGTGGTTGATGCCTCGATGCAGCAGATCGTGGTGTTAGCATTTTGGGCACAGCCGCAGGAACAAAGTGTGGCTATGCTGCACACCTTAGAGCAAATTGCCGCGCAAAATGCGGGTCGATTCGTGCTCGCTAAAGTTGACTGTGAAGCAGAATTAGAAATTGCCAATTACTTTCGCATTCAAAGTCTACCGACCACGTTAGTATTGGATAAAGGCCAGCCTGTCGATGGTTTTGCTGGCCTGCAAGATGCGGCGCAAGTCACAGCCATGCTGGACAAACATTTACCGCCTATGTGGCAGTTACAGTTAGCACAGGCCAAAGCATTACTCGCCCTTAGCCAAGTAAGCGCAGAGGATCTTGCCACTGCTGCCGTGTTGCTTAAAGACGCGCATGCAGGCTCAAATCAAGCGGGTGAGGTGAGTTTAGTGCTTGCCGATGTGTATCTGATGCAGGGCGAATTAGTGTTAGCGCAAGCTATGCTTGAGAAAGTCGGGCTTGCCGACCAAGATGGTTACTACCAGAGTTTAAAAGCCAAGCTCGCACTTGCCCTAGATGCAGCGGATACCCCTGAAATTCGCGATTTACAGCAAAAGTTTGAGCAAAATCCAACAGATTTAGTGTTATTACTCGAGCTGAGTAAGGCATTGCATGCTGCCCACCGCGATGATGAAGCATTAGAACTGTTATTCGGTGTGCTCAGTAAAGATTTAGGTGCTGAAAATGGCACAGTAAAACAAGTATTTATGGAAGTATTAACCGCACTTGGCCAAGGTAATCCCATAGCCAATCAATACCGCCGTAAGCTCTATACCTTGCTCTATTAATGATAGAAATGCCTAAGGAACGGCAGTTTATTTGCGGTTTCTGAGGCTAAAGTCGAAGCTAAAAGCCTTCTCAATGGCGGCCAGATGTGCGAAGATCGCCGCCCTAAGAAGAATATCAATGCGAAAAGAGGACTCTTGAGATGCGCATTATCCTATTGGGCGCCCCAGGTGCCGGTAAAGGTACCCAGGCCCAGTTCATTATGGAACAGTATGGTATCCCACAAATTTCCACTGGTGATATGTTACGTGCCGCGGTAAAAGCCGGTACTCCACTGGGTTTGGAAGCGAAGAAAGTGATGGATGCTGGTCAACTGGTTTCTGATGATCTGATCATCGGTCTGGTTAAAGAGCGTATCGCACAGGAAGACTGTGTTAAAGGTTTCTTGTTAGACGGTTTCCCACGTACTATTCCACAAGCGGATGCGATGGCGGCAAACGGTATTAGCATTGATCACGTGATTGAAATCGATGTGCCAGACGAAGAAATCGTTAAGCGCATGAGTGGTCGCCGTGTTCACCCAGGTTCTGGCCGTGTTTACCATGTGGTTTTCAATCCACCTAAAGTGGAAGGTAAAGACGACGTAACTGGCGAAGATTTAGCTATTCGTCCAGACGACGAAGAAAGCACAGTGCGTAAACGCCTCGCGATTTACCACGAGCAAACTAAGCCGCTGGTTGAATACTACGGTAAAGTGGCTGCAGCTGGTCAAACTCAATACAACAAGTTTGACGGTACTCAATCGGTTGCGGCTGTGAGTGAGCAGCTTGCCAGCGTGTTGAAATAACCGAAATAGCTTAATTTACGAGAACGAGTTCTCATATTAGAAAAAAGCCTGCCGATGCAGGCTTTTTTTATGGGTATCGCAATGTTAGCCTCCAAGTGAACTTCATTAACCATGAGCCTAACGTTGAATCCTTCCCCTGCTTTTGGTGTGTTATTGGTTAACCTCGGCACGCCTGATGAACCTAGCCCTAAGGCCGTAAAACGATTTTTAAGGCAGTTTTTAAGTGATCCCCGTGTCGTTGATTTATCGCCGTGGATTTGGCAACCGCTGCTGAACGGCATTATCCTCAACACCCGTCCGGCGAAAGTCGCCAAACTCTACCAAAGCGTGTGGACGCCGGAAGGCTCGCCCTTGATGGTGATAAGTGCACGCCAAGCACAAAAGCTGGCGGTGGACTTAAGCGCCACGTTTAACCAGACCATCCCGGTTGAACTGGGCATGAGTTACGGCAATCCCTCCATCGATGCGGGATTTGAACGCCTGAAAGACCAAGGGGCAGAGCGCATTATTGTGCTGCCTTTGTATCCCCAATATTCCTGCTCGACTGTGGCAAGTGTGTTCGATGCCGTTGCCAATTATCTTAAAACCGTGCGTGACATACCTCAGGTTCGATTTAATAAAGACTATTTTGATCATGATGCTTACATAGCAGCGCTGGCGCATAGTGTGACGCGTCACTGGAAAACCCATGGGCAGGCCGACAAGTTGCTCTTGTCATTTCACGGTATTCCACTGCGTTATGTGAAAGAGGGCGATCCATACCGTGAGCAGTGTTTTGTCACGGCGAAACTGTTGGCGCAAAAACTTGAGCTTAGCGAGTCGCAATGGCAGGTGTGCTTCCAATCGCGCTTTGGCCGCGAAGAGTGGCTCACGCCCTACGCCGATAAACTATTGACCGAGTTACCTGCGCAAGGAATCAAAAGTGTCGATGTGATTTGCCCAGCGTTTGCGACTGACTGCCTCGAAACCTTAGAAGAAATCTCCATCGGCGCCAAGGAAACCTTTTTAGATGCAGGTGGCAGCGACTATCGGTTTATCCCTTGTTTGAACGACGATGAGTTACACATTGAATTATTACGGCAATTAATCCAAGAACAAGCGGTATCTTGGGCCCATACCCAAGCCACCTGAAGAGTC
The DNA here is from genome assembly GCF_031932025.1 of Shewanella sp. SP2S2-4. NCBI lineage: Bacteria > Pseudomonadati > Pseudomonadota > Gammaproteobacteria > Alteromonadales > Shewanellaceae > Shewanella > Shewanella sp. SP2S2-4. Next base: position 41,434 of record NZ_JAUOER010000026.1, on the reverse strand, counting down.
GAGTTTCAGAGCGCCTAGGGTGATTCAATTCAAGGCGCATCAATGACAGAATGTCGGCCACCTTTTGAATTGATGCAACACGGAAGTGGAGTGCCCTAGGCGTTCCGTCCCGGCGGCTGATGTTATTCACGGGGGTAACGCACTTTATACTGTGTTGACTATTTTTAACTTAGCCCACTAGGTCTGCAAATAACCGCAATCGCCATGGATGGCGTGAATGACATTTATGCAGGAGCAATAAATGGCCTTGCCTAAACCATTCCGTTAACTTCAGCCGCTGAATCCTACATCTTCAGGTTGTTTGGGTATTGGAGCACTGGCTTCGAACTGATTTTGTGATAGAATCTGCGCCCTTCCGGCTAAGGGGTGGTTTTTTTGTCTCGCTAGCCTAGACTCAATATTTTTAGGATGCTGCTTGGCTTGACCGCCTCGGCAGACGCCAATTAGCATGGATGCCAGGAAAAGAGAGCCACTATGAAGTTTCCCGGTCAGCGTAAATCAAAACATTATTTTCCGGTTAAAACCCGAGATCCGCTGCTTGAACAGCTGACTCAACAGCCTCAGCCGTTTGCGACCTATATCAGCGGTATTGATCAAACCTTAGTGGATATCGAAGCGAAAGTGGAAGACGAATTGCTGAGCCGTTATGGCTTGCCCAAAGGTAATTCTACCTTGATCAATGATGAACAGGCCCACAGACTCTACACTGAGTTAAAAATTCATGGCTTGATTAGCGATGAGTTTGCTGGTGGCACGATTGGCAACACAGTGCACAACTATTCTATTCTGGCCGATGACCGTTCAGTGTTATTCGGGGTGATGAGTCAGAATATCGAAGTGGGCAGTTACGCTTATCGCTATTTATGTAATACCTCTTCTAAAGTCGACCTTAACTTTCTACAGCCTGTAGATGGCCCTATCGGTCGCTGTTTTACCTTGATTTCTGAGTGTGGCGAGCGGACATTTGCGATTAGCAAAGGCTCGATGGATAAACTCACGCCTGAATATATTGATAAAGATGTAATACAGGGCAGCTCTGCCTTAGTGCTGACCGCATATTTAATGCGCGCTAGCGATGGCGACCGAATTACCGATGCGGCCATGTGCGCCATCGAATACGCAAAAGCCGCCGAGGTGCCGGTAGTATTGACCTTAGGCACGCGTTTTTTGATTGAAGAAGATCCTCAATGGTGGCAAAACTTCATCAAAGAACATGTCACCATTTTGGCGATGAATGAAGATGAAGGTGAAGCCTTAACCGGTTCACGGGATCCTCTGCTCGCCAGTGAAAAAGCCTTGGAATGGTGTGACATGGTATTAACCACAGCGGGTCCAATCGGGCTTTATACTGCGGGTTATACTGAAGATTCTGAAAAGCGCGAAACCGTACATACCCTGTTGCCGGGTGCGATCCCAGAATTTAACCGTTATGAGTTCTCCCGTCCAAAGCTTAAGAATGACTGTGAAACACCGATTAAAGTGTTTGCCCACATTTCACCTTATATGGGCGGTCCAGAAAAAATTGGGAATACTAATGGGGCAGGTGATGGCGCGTTATCGGCGTTATTGCACGATCTGGCGGCTAATACTTTCCACAAGACGAACGTGCCGGGTTCGAGTAAACATAAGCGCGATGGCCTGTGTTATTCCTCGTTTTCTCAAGTATGTAAGTACGCTAACCGCGTTGCCTATGAAGTCTTAGCCCAGCATAGCCCGCGTTTATCCCGTGGTTTACCTGAGCGCGAAGACAGCTTAGAAGAATCCTACTGGGAAAGATAAGCCGATACCTGTATTGGTATTAAGCTGACTGATTTACGCTAGGGCAATAACGGCAAACCGTTGTTGCCTTTATTTTTATGGCGTTTATCAACAATCAATCGGCCAAGCGCTAATTTTAACTACAGGCAGTTGCGAATAAATGTTAACGTTAGTCGGGTTCAGATAGTCCAAATACAGCGATTATTTAAGGTGGAATTTTCGGTGAAAGCGCAAATCTTAAGAGAAATGAAAGTACTCACGGCCATAGAGCCTGAGTTCGAAGTGCAACGTCGGGTCGCGTTTATTAAAACCAAACTAAAAGAAGCGCGCAGCAAGGCATTGGTATTAGGGATCAGCGGTGGGGTGGATTCTTCTACCGCAGGGCGTTTGTGTCAGTTGGCGGTGGACAGTTTAAACCACGAAAATAGCCAAGGCGGTTACCAGTTTATCGCGGTGCGTTTACCCTATCAGATCCAAAAAGATGAGCATGAGGCGCAATTAGCCTGTCAGTTTATTCAGCCCTCTAAATTGGTCACAGTGAATGTTCATCAAGGTGTCGATGGCGTGCACAGCGCTACCGTCGCCGCGTTAGCCGAAGCCAGATTGCCTTTGCCCGATGTGGCAAAAGTGGATTTTGTTAAGGGTAACGTTAAAGCTCGTATGCGGATGATCGCTCAATACGAACTCGCCGGACTCGTAGGTGGACTCGTCGTGGGGACAGATCACAGCGCCGAAAACATCACAGGTTTTTACACTAAGTGGGGCGATGGTGCCTGCGATTTAGCGCCTTTATTTGGTCTTAACAAGCGCCAAGTTCGCCAACTTGCCGCGCATCTTGGTGCGCCAGAGTCTTTAGTGCATAAAGCGCCGACCGCGGATCTAGAAGATAATAAACCGTTACTCGAAGATGAAGTCGCACTGGGGCTAACCTATGCCCAAATCGATGATTTCCTTGAGGGAAAAGACGTCGGTAAGGCAGTTGAAGATAAGTTAATTGGTATTTATAAGGCGACGCAGCATAAGCGTCAGCCTATCCCAACGATCTACGACTAACGCTAAATCATACTCGAATAAGCACTCGTTGGAACTCAGTTCACGAGTGCTTTTTTATGTCTTTTTCTTACTGAGTCATTGAGCTTACTGCATTTGGCAATGCATCTTCTAGTAGGGATTATGGAATGGCTAAGTGTTGGCGTGTCAGGGCGATCAGTTGATTTGGGTATTGGCGATAATCCAAATAGGGCGTGAGTAAACAATGCTGCCCCTGCGAAGATGGAAGCGTCATCGCGGTTATGGATTTGTTTTGGGCGGTTAAATGCTGCGCATGGATATCGCTTGCAGACATGGTGAGTCCTAAACACTTTGCTGCCACTTGCCCCGCGATGAGATGGATCTTCGTGTTTGCCATCAACTCAGTGCCGCCTATGCAGATCAGTTCATTTTGCTTGAGTAACACTTGGTCACGATAGCTGCGCCAATCCTCTCCGACCGCGCTGATTTTTGCCATAATAGTGAAGATCTTACGCCAATGATTGCCATTAAGAGCTATGAGAGCCCCGACAGCGTCTGGCTGAGTGTAATGCCAGCTGTCAGGTATCAGCGGCGCAGTAGGAAGATAGTAGGCGAATGTAGCGTGTGGATTACCGATTATCATCGAGGGCGTATAAGTTTCATTGGAATAAGACTGCTTTGGATCCTAACCCGATTAAGGCCTATGCGGCTAATAAAATTGCGCGGCGGCTATCTTGCGAGTGACTGAATTGGCTAGCGACGTCATTTGATTGAAATTGAATAAGAGTGATTGAATTAGCGTGACTGAGTTTAAGTGACATTGTTTAGGAGACTGAGTTTAAGTGACACTGTTTAGGTGATTAAGTTTAAGTGACTCTATTCAGGTGATTAAGCTGAGGTGACAAAATTGCGCAGCTTATGGCAGTGGATATTATTGTGGTAAAAAGTTTGAAGGATGTTTTTTTCTAACCGTATAATTGGCTTGCTCATTTTATCTTATTGTTATGTAGGAACAGCCATGAAGGCCATCATCATAGGTTCGACAAAACACCTATTCTTAGCCGCAGTGTATGCGAGCATTGGCATAGCGCTGGCGTTACTCGCAACGGGGATTTATTTTCTCAATGCGCGTCCAGAATTGTCGCTTTGGCATACGGTCGAGTTAGAAAATGAGTTCCATTACAATACGAAACTCGCTAATTTTAATGAGTACTTAGCGCTAGAAGAGCGCTTATTCGCCGAAGTTGAGCGCAAAGTCGTCCAAAAGATTCCCACCAATGAATTTTCTCCCGTGAACCGCTATGTCAAAAATAGCTTATCCGATCCTGCCCATTGGTCACAAAATTGGAATCGCAGTTATGAATGGCCCAAAGCCGATGCCGAGTTTGGGGTATTGCTGCTCCATGGCATGTCAGACTCGCCCTATGCCTTATCCAATGTGGCAGCGCATTTTAAAGGTAAAGCCCATGTGCTGGGTTTAAGACTACCAGGACATGGCACGATTCCGAGTGGCTTGACTGAGGTTTATTGGCAAGATCTCGCCGCCGCAGTGAACTTAGCCACAGCGCATATGCGGCAATCTCTGAAGGGTAAACCGCTATTTGTTGTAGGCTTTTCGACCGGTGCCGCCGTAGCGCTTAACCATGAGTTAGAACGTATTAGCCAAGATAAAAAACCAGATTATGCTGGGATGATTTTTATCTCTCCCGCCATAGGGCTAGCGCCATTAGCGGCGGCCGCGCGCTGGCAGAGTTGGATAGGCCGATTGCTAGAACTGGATAAACTGCAGTGGAACAGCATTCAAGTGGAGTACGATCCGTTTAAATACACTTCTTTTGCGGTCAATGCGGGGGATGTGGTGTATCAATTAGCGCTACGTAACCAAGGTTTATTGGCTGGATTAACTTTGCCGCAAAGGGCACAAATTCCATCGATACTCACTTTTCAGTCGGTAGTGGATGCAACCGTTTCAACCTCGGCTGTGGTGAATCATCTTTATCAGACATTGCCTCAAAATGGCCACGAACTCGTGCTGTTCGACATGAACCGACTCGATGTGAATGCCAAAATGGTATCCAATGATCCGCTGGCGGGCTTGTTGGCGAGTATCAATAGTCCTGCGCTGCATTATCGCGGCACTGTGGTGGAAAATATCAGTCATGAAACCACGCAAGCTCAAGCGCGCAGCTTTGGTTTAGCTGCGCAGGGTAAAGTGGTCACAGAAGGCAATGAACAAGTGCGAGCATTAGATCTGTATTGGCCCGCTGGCGTGTATTCCTTGTCCCATGTTGCGCTACCCTTTGGTGTGGATGATGGCCTCTATGGCGCGATCATTCAGCCTGATTCACATCGGATCCAAATCGGTGCGACGGCTTCACGGGGAGAGCGCGGTTTGTATAGTGTGTCGGCATCGGAAATGTTGCGCCAGAAATGGAATCCCTTCTTCCCGTATCTACTTGAGCGCATAGATGAGTATCGACTCGCCCATATGCACTAGGATTTTGTGATTGATTAACCGCTCAGGTGTCATAACGCCTGAGCTTTCAATGATGATCACGCTATGTAAATGTGCGCTCAGGATCAAGCAGAGCCGTGCAACTTAGCCCGCTAGCATTCAGTACAATCCTGCGCAATCTAATAGTGATTGAATGCCACCCAGTTAATCTGACCTAAACCTTCTTTACCTTTGAACGACTGTCTCCTCAGCGGCTTTCTCTTAAACAAGCGCCAGTTAAACAATCAGGCTGCAAACAACCCGATCACGTCCCTGTTCCTTTGCCAGATACAAGTTATTGTCGGCCTGTTTAAGCCAGTACTCTAAGGAGTCGCTATAGGTGGCATTGGCAATCACAGCGCCAATACTCGCCGTGACATTAAAGCTTCGATGATCCTGCGGATTGATGATCACTGTACCTGCGAGCTGCCGTTTAAACTCATTGAGATGTGCTTCGACTTTCAAGGCATTACACATAGGTAAAATCAGCAAAAATTCTTCGCCGCCGTAGCGGGAGATCAAATCAATATCTCGCTTGAAGAGCGAGGTTAAGAGTTCAGCAACCACTTTTAAACACTCGTCGCCGCCCAAATGGCCATAAGTATCATTGATTTGCTTAAAATGGTCTAAATCCAATATGGCAAGCGTCATGGCATCTTGACCCCGTTCACACATTTGTTGGATAAGTGGAAATTGATGCTCGGTATAGCGGCGATTATAGAGATTCGTCAGCGGATCGCGCTCGGCTAAATCCTTCAATTTCACATTAGCGGCCTCTAAATCTTGGGTGCGCTGCTGTACTTTTTGTTCAAGTTCTTGTTGGTGTTCGAGTAAGGCTTGTTGGTTCGAGGCTAAACTTTCATACAAGCTATAGATTTCTTTAGGGGTGCTTTTATCGAGTAGATCATGCTCAAACTTCTCGTCGCTGGCTTTTTCTTGCTTAGCGGGACCGAAATGCTGCGCTAAAAGCGACAGAGGTTCGGTCAGTAACTTACTGATAGCTTTAGTAATAAAAAAGGCACCGACTAAGGAGCAAAACAGCAAAATTACCGTGTTGACATATTGGCGCTCAGCCAGTTTTAGAAGCGGCACAAAAGGTTCTAAAACATAGAGTTGCCACCCATTGTTTAACTTATGCTGGGCATAGATGTACTCAGGAGTATTTGAATCTAGGTTATGCAGGTTCATCAGTTGAAGCCGGGCGCGATAAATCTCACTGCCTTTGCTGAATGACAAGGGGGTGAGCGGTGCTAGTCCTAACCCTTCGGAGGCATAAATCAGATTATTGTTCTCATCTGTCAGTAAAATAGATTGCTGCTCATGGTGCAGGTTTTGTTTATCTATGCTGGAAAAATAGCGTAAATCTAAGCTGCCTTCGACTATCCCTCTGGCTTGATTGGGATCATTTGGACTAAAAATGGGAGCACTGATGGCAACGATCACGTCATTACCAAAACCTCTGCCGATAAACGCAGGTGATACAAAGGTTTTATGGTTGTAAAACGCTTGGGTAAAGTACTCCCTATCCATCACAGAAGGGATTTCTGCTAGGCGATCAAACTCAACTATATTGGCCATTGGACTGGCAGCGAGTAAGTTGCCTTGTTCATTAGCAAGTAACATGGTTTTAAAGCCTTGATTACTATCGTGTATGCTCGACAGTAATGCCTGCCACTCATTGATGCCAGCGTTCGACAGACTCAAAAACTTGGCCGTGCTAGCGATGACTTGCGTGTTGTAAGCGAGGTAGTTGTCGGTTGCATGGCTCAAATGAGTTGCCGTATCGTCCAGATTGCGATTAATCATCACTTGTTGTTTATCAATAAAAAAGTGATTAAAAGCTAAGGATGAGACCAATAAGCTCACAGTAATAATTAAGGTAAACAAGTAACTGAGCTGCGAGCTAAAAGTACGGCGATTAAGATTGGTCAGCTTGCCTTTAAAATGCCATAGGCTTGGAATAGCAACCACACAGAGTTCACCAATTGCAGCGTAAATCATGCCATTAACTGCTTGTTTGATCGCGGTAAAAGGAATGTGGCTGGCGGGCATTTTAGCAATGACTGCCACATAAATGGCTAACAGCGGGATCCCCAATAACACCCAATAACTCACACTGGCATAGAGTATTTGAATGTCTCGGCGCCTTGCAAAACCAAGCCATAATGCTTCCAGTAAAAACAGTAAATACACGTGGGGGCTCGACCACACGATCATGAGCCCCGTTGCGGTAAATAGGGCGGTGATCAACGCATACCAAGGCCCTACGAGTATTGCCACTATCACCACGGCCACGTTGCCGAGAATCAATTGCACATTAGCGAATAGAGGGATGGGAAAAAGATTCAGAACTAAGCCGAATACCCCAAGAATAATGGCCAGTCTGAGATGGGTGGTTTGGAAGGCGGGTAGATGCAAAGAAAAGACCCTTTAGAAAATGGCTTGTGTTAACTGTCTGTGATTATGACACAAATAAACCCAACGCCTCTATCCCAGTCATTCAATTACCTCCCCAAACAAAGCTATAACGTAAATAGATTGTTGAAGCCGATGATAGAAATGGATTGTCGAAACAAATAGTGCCACTAGATGATTTCGCTGAAGATAGGTCAATTCTCGTCAGTCGCAGGCTGACGAATGCTATAACCAATGGATGGGGCCATTTCAGAACCGTTATCGATGAAAATTGTGTCATTCAGAACATAAACTAAGCAGTTGTTCAAAGAGATCTCATGAAGCCCTTGCGCAGTTGCAAGGCAATTGCTACAGTTCTGGCTCACTTAAGATAAACCCCATAAACAGTATCTTAGGTGATAAGTGATTTAAAAAATTAGCTTGAAATAGCCAGTACGTTATAACGGACTAAGTCAGCGCTAATAATACAATTCACTTAAACAATTTCGGTATGTAGCGCAGCCCGGTAGCGCACTGTCATGGGGTGTCAGGGGTCGGAGGTTCGAATCCTCTCATACCGACCAAATTCATAAACAAAAAAGCCTGCAATCTTAATCAGTTGCGGGCTTTTTTGTGTCTATAATTTGGCTTTTTACTGCTTAGAGGTGGTGAAACTGTGGTGAAATCGGGGTGAAACGGGTTTCAGAATTACAGTGGTCAAGTGCGCTGGTTGCATTAGTTTTATTAATGGCTGAATTTAATTTCAGCGTGAGGTACTTCGGTCCATTGCAGATGATCCCGCACATAGATTTTGGTGGACTTAGCATCGGTGTGAGCCATTCGGCCTTGAGGATCAACACCCATATCAGAAAACAATCTGGCGGAAAGCGCACGGATCTCGTGGAAGGTTGGGCGCTGGCTCATTTCTAAATGATTGAACAACGCTAACTCATCCCTTAATGCTGAAAACGCTCTGCTGAGATAATTAGGATCGAGCTGATAGCGGTGATCAGTCGCTTCACTTTGCTTATTGTGTTTGTCTGGTCGGCGATGAACCACATAAGGACAAAGCACTCCATCACGACTTTTATCAATAACGGCCTTTAATACCTCACCGATAGGGATTGCCACATGGCTGGCTTCTTGCTCTTCCACTTTTTGGCGATGAATAAATAACGTGCCGTAAATGCCATCGACAGGTTCATCAAACCATAGGCAACCACATTGGCCTTCCTTAGGTTTTTTAATGCTGTATTTTATCCGCGATACTTCAAGGCGTGCTTGGGTTGATTGCAAAGCAAGGTCCATCGCCGTTTGTAACCACAGTGGCGCAGCAGCATGGATTTGTTGATACACTTCAAAGCTTAAGCGTTGGCGTTCCTTACCTTTGGTTTTGCGTTTTTTCATCTTTCGAGAGGCCGGATTATCTAACATGATGGACTGGTCGATCGCGTAGTTAATCAGTTTCTCCAAAAATCCAAGTTTGCGGTTATGCACATTGGGGCTGGCATCAGGATGGTATTGGTTTAGATAGCCGTTGATGTGCTCAAGGCTAATATCTTGGCTGCTAACCTCAGCAAAATAGGTTTTAACCCGTTCGGCATCGTTGCGCATAGTGCTGCCCAGTTGCTTACTTGGTGCTTCCTCTTTAAAAATCAACTCTAAAAGGCGGTCCACATGGCTGGCAAAGGACAGTCCATCAGCTTGAGGTGAGGCGCATGAGGCTTCAATCAATTGATCCACCGTTAACCCAACGGTAGGTCGCATAATGCGGTTGTACTCAACCGCAATTTGAATCGCCTGCACTTTATCTTTACCTAATGTTTTGCGAACACCATTTACCAGCGTAAAGCGGTAAGTGCCCTTGGAGCTATCAAACATTAGATGCTGAGGCAGATTTTTATTATGCGACTTTTTAGGGCGAACCATATTGATTACCTTGAGGCTGCAATTAAATCAGACACCGCGCTGCTAACGGCGGGCGCCACACCAAAGTGCTGGTCTTCGTAAACATAGACCTTGTTATCTACAATGAGCCCGCGAATCACACCACGTAAAATCCAACCTTTAATGGTGCGATTTTGAGGCGCGGAATTGGCAGCAAACTCACGTTCAGACCACTCACTGGCCCTCATTAGTTTGGACGGTTTTTTAAATGACATATTAAACTCCAATTAATTCAATTAGTTAAGGTTATCTGCTTTTAATATCATCCTATCTAATCGAGCAATCACTGCTTGCTCACGTCCTTGAACAGTTGATAGATCAAACTCAGGGCGCTTACTCAGCATTGCCACTTGTTGCTCAAGCTCGGCAATTCTGGCTTTAATCTCAATGTTCTCAGCGATAGCTAGGTTAAGTCTGTCATTCATCGTCATGCTGCACCTACCTGCTTTAAACAGCCTTCATCCTCATCTTCTTGCCATTCACCTGAGTCGATTAATGCTTTGGTGCATTGACTGCAAATCTGATGGGTACTGCCGCAATGTTCGACAAAGGTTGGTCTATGTGCTTCACAGAAATAACCCTCGCAGCTGATCTCATCTTCGCCATGCATACCACCACACGCATAAGAAAGGCCGCGGTCGATTTGTTTGTGGCAACCCGGATGATCACAGGTTGCTTCGAAGGCATAACCAATGGGTCTGCCGTTACTATCCTCACCACAATTTGACCAGCTCATTGTTTGCCATCCTCAATGTAACGATGAAAATCATCCTCGCCACACGTTGCAAACTCCTTTTCGCAATGCGCCCATGAACAGACAAATTCGTTTTCGCATAGATCTGATGCGTAAATCGTATTTTCACCGCCACAGTGTGGACATGAAACTATTAGCCCAGCAGGCTTTGCCATCTTCTTCATTGTTTACCACCATTTGTAACGCTTTTTTCTTGGCCGCAAATTTTTAGAAGCTCGTTCGCATCAGTTATTGCACTCTCGATTCCTAGGCACTGTGGATAGTCATTACTTAGTACTAATAGGTTTGGCAGTGCTTGTGTAGATATGAAGGTTTTGAGCTTATCCACCTGCATCGCCAGCTGGCCGCGCTCAGCTGTTAGAGTGTCAATTTCTTGCGCTGCCTCAGCCGCAAGAGCCTTTTCACCACGACGAGATAAGTCGTCTTGATCTGTAGCGAACTGCTTTAGCCGTTCAGATAGTGAAAGCTGCTTCATGCCGCTTCCTTATCTTTCGGTGCGAAAAACAGTGCGACGGGGCCATCTTCGGTGTCGTGAATACTCAGTAAGAATGAGCCGGCTTTGTCGCAAATGGGTTGCCAATCGCTGATATCGTTGTCGCCCTCGTCAAAGTAACGCTCGATCAGGTTTTCAGGCGCATCGAGTTCAAACCAAATCGCCACAAACTCGCCGCCTTGGCGTGCCGCCCATGCTTCACACTCCACGCGGGTCACCCCTTCATCCCACTCGGGCATGTCTGGATGGGTCCAATAACCTTCTTCACGTTCTACAGTTGCTGCTTGTATCGGGTTCATGCTGCTTCTCCTTTTATCCTGAGTTTTGATTCTGCGTTGAGTGCGAATACTTCGGCGTCGGCTTGGCCGAAGTCGCTGCACTCGATGGCGTTAAATGACTTACAAATGCCCCAGCCGTGGTAATTGTTGGGGGTGTACTTCACTTCGATTTGTTGCTGATCGCACATCAAGGTGGAGTAGGGCTTAGATAACGTGACCACGCCCGCTTTAGTGCTGAACGTATTCATGCCGCCTCCTTGTTTTGGCTGTTGCTTGTTTGGATGACTGGCGGATGGCAGGGCAGACGCATAGGGTGATATCGGTACGAATACACTATGGTGCGGCTAATGCCCTTGGCTAAGTTGGTTAAGCCGTTGCCCAATGCTTGCCAGTACAGGCAATCTAACGCGCCCAGTGCCAGCGCGATTTTGATGCTGTCGCCCGTTTTGGCCTTGAGTAACAGGCTTAATTTATGGCTGCGATAATGATTTAACAGATGGCGAAACGCCGCTGATTGAGTCATTTAGGCCACCTGCTTCGGTTGCAAAGGGCTTGATTGCAAATGAGTTAATTGCAGCTTGGCCCAGTCGATGGCTTTAATGGCCTCGACCGTGGCGGCGATTTGCTCTAACTTCTTTTGCCCGCGCATAAAGTTCGACAGTTCGATCCCGTGGCGAGCCGCCGCGCGTTCAGCTGGCAGGGCGCTGGTGTAATGCAGCGTTAACGCGGCAATCACCTCGGGCGAACTAATGCGGGTAAGCGACAGCAATAACGCAACGCGCTCTTGTGATTCAAAGCCCGGGAGTAAGTGGTTCATGCGCTATTCCTTCTTTTGAATCAGCAGGGCTAAGCTGCGGCTTCGCCGTTAAACACCACCAGATTGATGATGGGTTTCTTGGTTTTGGGGTTCACCTTGTCCGACAGCTTGTGATAGCGAATATGCACATCGCGGTGGGCTTCTTGGGTCATGGCTAACACGATATATTGCTGGCACAGCGCGGGCGTCGATAACGAATGCGACAGGCGTTGTGGCTTCATGGTGTCAAACAAGTGCTGCGCCATATCATCCAACTTAGCTTGGTACTCGTCGGGGCTCAGTTGACGGCGGTTAGGGTGCGCGCCGACTGAGGTGCTGCACTTTTTGGCCGCTTGTTTTTTCGCTAAGGTCATGGACACGCCGTAAACAAAAAACATAATTGCCTCCAACAAGGTGAAACTGTCGCCGTTATCGTTATCGGGATATGGACCATCACCCCTTGGTTGCTTTGCTTTGGCTGCTTTGCTTAGCTAGCCTAAATCGTGAATGTGCGCTGCGGCTCTACTGCTTAGCGGCCGATTGGCGCGGCTGGCGTCATGGTGTGCAGCGGATGCACATTAGTGGCGGCCTGCGGGTCGTTACGCCACACCATCACCTTGCCGTACAAACCTTGTTGGGGCTCGGTGAAGCGCAGGCAGAAGTTGAGCCCGAGTTCACCCGTGTGGCGAATAAACTGGCGGTAAAAGGCAGGACTTGGGTGGTGATAAGCAAAATGCTTGACCAGTTCGGCGCAACGGACTTGCACCCGTGGGCAATCCATTGGGTCGGTGTGGCCCTTGGCCAGCGCCATCAAGCAGGCAAAACGTATTGCAACCAGTAGACGAAACTCATCGCGTTGCTTAGGTGTGGTGTGAACTTTCGCTAGAATCATTTCCTTGTCCTCGGTAGTGGGTAAGCAGTGATTAATCATGCTTGTGTTAAATGTACATTATGTACATATTTGGGTCAATACAAAATGTATTCTTTTTTGTGGGAAAAGGAACTTTAAAAAATTGGGATGTATCTAACGGGTAGAATTTGGCAAGCCTAGGGCACTGATATTAGGTGTCAATTGGAGGGGCGTTTCCATGTGGAAAACTAGATTTTTAAGTAATAGTTGCTTGAACTTCTGTGTTTTAGGATAAAATTTTAGATATTGGTTTTGTAAGCTTGTAAGAACAGATGTTTAACTTCGTAGACTTGTTTTTGGGAAAAATTGAGTTTTAATCTCTAGCCTATGGAACTCTGGTGAAGAAAGTACGAAAAAGTATGTCGATTAAGAAGATGTAATTTAACCTGAAATTCCAAGTTCCACTTGTGTCATATTCGATTCAAAGCTTTGAAGTCATACCGCCAAAAACTGATTTTTGATTTAGTACCTGTCAAAATGTCAGTAACAGTGGCATAAACATGGCATTTTGTTATTATTTGACGAAGGATGTTACTAACACAATAAGATTAAAGGATTATATATGATTGCTGGTCGTGAACTTGTAGAGCTTTCTTATGATGTTCAATCAGGACTAGGTAGTAGTGACATACCTGATTTCTAAAGATTACGTGTTATGGGGATGGCTGCAACTCTTGCGATGCACCTTCGTGGTATGCCTGAAATTGAATATGAAGTATTGAGAAAAGTTAGTGAGTATTACTTCAGTATTCCGTCAATGGCAATTAAAGAAATAATAGTAACTTTAGCTGAAATTGAATACGTAAAAGTCAATAAAAAGGGATCTACTATTTTAAGTATCATTCCTCAGGTTCCAAGATTTAAAGACCTTTACGAAGGAGTTGGGAACTACTTTACTTTTTCAGAGCTAAATGAGCACGAGCAAGGGACTCTCGCTATACTGGCTGCACTACAAAAAAAGCCTGAAAATGTCGATAGAATCAAAAGCAAAATCGGGCTTGACTATTCTGTATTCAATCGTTGTGTTGAGATTGGTAACTTTGGTAATTACTTTAAAACATTTAGAGCAAGAGAAAAAAATATCATAGCAAGCCCATTTTATTTTGCGGATAATCTTGATGGTTTAGTTGATATGTCTGCAAAATCAGGGGCAGAGGATATTGCTGTTGTATTGGATATTATCAAGAAAAATCAAGGCTGGCCGCTTTCAATTATTCAGAGTCAACTGGAATTAGGTGGAAAGAAACTTACTAATACACAAAGTCAAATTTTGTTGCAGTTATGCCAAGAAGGCATTTTGAAACCACCATCTATTAATTTTAGAGATAAGAGTGAGACTTTTGTTTTCACACCAAGGCCTGGTAACTCAAGATTAGACGTATCACAGCGTGAAATTTACGAACGAGCTATGGCACTAGTTTCTTGTGTGCGGAAAGGACAGTTACTGGCTGAACAATTCAGAATATGGAGTCCTTTATCGATACTTACTGCACTTAGAGATAGAGGATATATTGGCTCAAACTCAGAAGCCGCAAATCAATATAAAAACTTAGCTTTTCTAAAGGTAGGTTATCTCGAAAAAACAAATGTCGGCAACCGACACCGTTTTGTTCTCAATAAAACAGAAGAAAATAGAGATGCATTAGAACTTGCAATAAACCTCCTTAAAACAGGGGATTTAGCTGGGATGGATATCAAGAAAGATGCTCAAATTGCTTTGTCAAAAGATGATAAATATATACAGTCTATAATTTCTGCATCAGATCTTAAAAAGAAACAACTTATGCCTATTGCTAGTGAGGCGAATGAGCAATTTCAGCAACTAATTTTGGGGTTGGATGCATAATGGGAAAACTAGATAAGGATATTCATCAAAAAGAAATGGCAATTCGTTTTTGTCTAGTAAACGATATGACTCCATTCCTTGAGGTTAATATACAAAATCATCGTGAGTTATCTGATACATCCACAATTATCACTGATATTGATGTGATGGGGATAGAGAGTCTACCTTCAGGGAAAGCTCGAAAAACTATTTTTGATTGTAAAACACTTAATAAAACAAGCCCTATTAATAGAGCATTTTGGGCTTCTGGGTTAATGAGGTTTTCAAATTGTGAACAAGCATTTATAGTTTTACGAAAAAGAGCGTCTGAGGCACACAGATTATCAGCTCGGCAGATAGATGTTCATCTTTTCGACGAAAAGCAATTCAATAACTACGGTGAATCTTGTTCAATAGATTTCAATATTGATTATTGCTACAGCTCAAACATTAGTAGTTGGTTAAAACTATATGATTGCTCAAAAGGCAATGTCGAATTACAAACTTTTGTTGAATTTATTTCAAATGTTGTACCTATGGAAGTTGATTATGTAAAAGCCTATCGAAAATTTACAAGTGCCTTAAAAAAAGTAAAAGGTGAGTTAGATCCACAAAAACCAAAGCATCAAGCAATATTTTACTATACGTTGTCAATATTCTCATTTATTATGTCTCAAATAGTGCATGACTTAAGAAATATTGTTGATTTTGATGCTGATGAATTAAGCTTTGAAAAAATCCTTAAATATTACATATGGGGCGGAAGGGAGAGTTATACTTTAAAGCAGAATCTGCAAAAAGCTTATAATGCTGTTAATCAAATGCATCCTGAAATTGATTCTGAACTAAAAATGAATAAGTGGATGGAGTTTATTGAGTTATGTCGAAACTTATTAGACTCACCAAATGACATTCAAAAATGTATAACGCCTATGCGTGAGTTAGGTTTTAGAACTGTTGTTGAAAAAAATGTATTGAAAGAAGAGTATTGCAAAAAAATTATCGTTGAGAATAATCGAATTAGACAATATTCACAGCAGATGGCTGCCTATCTGATAAGTGTAGGGGGGCTTCCAAAAGAGTTTATGGATTATTTTGACGAAGCATTTAACGAATTGAAATATGGTTTGTAGGTTGTATTATTCATATTTATAATGTGTTATTGATTTTAAATTTAATTTGGCACTGGCTAAATGAGTTTCAAGGATGAAACTCAAATGGCATGATATAAATTTAATTTTTATGCTATTTTTTAATAGTGTTACAATGTCGCAAGATTTATGTATTATATCACTATCTAAAAAATTTTAATTTTAGCGTCTACAACAACACCTATAATTTTGCAATCCCCATTTATTGGCATCGTTGGATATGCTGAATTAAGTGGTCTTAGGAATTTCTGACCTGCATCGATCACCAATTTTTTAAACGTTGCTTCATTTACATCCGTTAACTTTGCAACCACAAAAGACCCATTTTGGAAATCTTTCTCTGTATCCACTAAGACAAGCGTCCCTTCTGGAAAACTTGTTCCAGCGGGAGACGTCATAGAATCTCCTTGTACACGTAACCAAAAACATCGATCACTTGTTCGCTCTGTTGTTTCATACCATTCGTCTGTGCTAGACGACATGCATAGTTCTAAAGCCTCAGTCCAAACTCCAGCCTGCACATAACTAATAACGGGAAATTTTTTCTGGTATGCAACAGGTGATTTCGTGTGTACCACGTTTGAAATCGCTTCATCAGGATATTCTAAAGTTCCATCAGAATGGAGTAAAAGCGAGTCAAGACTGACAGCTTTTAGAATTTTTGCTATTTGGCTTAATGAAGGTTCACGGCGTTTATTCAACCAATGGCCCATTCCTCCCGGAGTTACTTCTATCAACTCTGCGAGCTTTTCTTGGGTCATCCCAATTTCTTTAATTCTGGCTTTAACCAGATCAGTCCAATTCATTTTCATCCCCAAAATGTACATTATGTACAAATACTATCAACGAACAAAATGTACATTATTGTTGCTTGCTCAATATACATAATGTACATTTGCGTAAAGTGTCAATTCTGAGGTGAGCATGCAACAGATTCGAAACATCAGAGAGAGTGCCGGAATTTCCGTTAAAGCCCTCTCTCAAATCATTGGTACGGATGTGTCAACCTTCTATCACTATGAAACAGGGCGAAGAACTCCTGACTTCAATCAATGCTGGAAAATCGTAAACGCACTTAACCGTCTTGGCGCCCAATGTTCTTTTGCTGATGTATTTCCAAATCCATTGGATATATCAGCAGATGATAGCGTTGCCACTTCTAAACCGGTTTGCGAACCCGATGCCAGTAAGCACATTGAAGTATCAACTGTTACGGCTTGCTATTAGCGACTTACATGCATTAGTACGCGAACCGAGATTCAGTTGGTAAGTACAGAGCATCGGTTTAATTAATTTCAAATCTTCAATAACAGTAAGTTAACAGAGAGAGGCTTATTAGCATGAAAACCAATTCACGTAAAAAAGATAGCCGTTTGAATTTGTTGATGAAAACGATTCATCGGGTATTGGAGTTACCCAAGATGACGCGCTTTGCGCTGGCGATAGATTTTGTTGCGGCAGTTGAGCGCCTCGGGCTGAGTGAGGTGCTTGCGGCGGAGGGCATTAGCTTTGCCAGCAGCCAAGACGTGCACAACGATGCGCGGATTAATGCCCAAAAGCTGTTCCGTTGGCTCGGCCAGTACGAGGGCCAACATCCACAGGCGGATCGCTTGTTTCATGTTGAGCAAGCACTGGTGGCGGCATTGCCTGAGTATTTGCGGGTGCAGTATCTCAACGATGTGTTTGGTTGCACTGGGGTGACGGTAATTGCGGATCGCATGAATGATGGTCATGTGTTGCATGTGGCCGATATGGCGGCGTCGCTCACCAAAGAGAACGCCGAGGCACAAGTGGCGGTGATCCATTTGGGGCCGGCGCCCAAGCGCGAGCAGTTAGTGGCGGCGCACCGCGAGTTAAAAGAATCGGCGGCGACCACGCAAGCGAGCATGGCGGCGTTAGAGCTTGCGTATCCGTATTTAGCGAGTCACGGTGGCAAGGCGGCGCAATACGCGGCCGAGAAGTGATAGCGATGCCGCAATCGAACCTAAACATCAATGTTATCGCCAGTGCTAAAACCGAGTTGCACCAGCAGTTGATCCGCTTGGGCGACATGATCGGCGACGGTTTGCACTTGGAGCCCGATGGCAAATGGATTGCGAAAGAGTATGTAAAAGTGGCGCGGGCGTTAGGGTATCGGCCTAAACGGGCGGATCACAGCGCACAGATTAATGCGGTGATGCTTAAGCGGGTGGCTGATGTGCCGTGTGGCCAGTGCGGTTTGGCTTTAAAGCAAACCAAGTCGGGCTCGAAACGCGCCGTGTGTGCCAATGGGCATAAGTGGCAGTTGTTGAAATGACTTGTTGGAATGAGCTGTTGAAATGAAAGAAGGAGTGAATGGCATGTTCACAAATCAGTTAAGTGATAACTGGGCGCGTAAAAAACGCCGTTATCAAATTGCCCGCCACAGTTTGGCGACCGATGCAGGCTTGATACCTAAGATGAAGTGAGGAGGATAACGATGTTTGATCCTGAATGTTTAATTTGTTGTTTGGAGGGTGGCGCCGCGTGTTCGGTACATGGGCAAGTTGGCAGTGATGATGGGCCCGCCGTAACCGCGCTTACCGAAATGGAAACCGCGCAAGTGACGTTACTCATGATGCAAGCAAAGCAGTTAATGCTTAAGGCGATGGCGCTTAAATCTAAGTCGAACATGCCTAATAGCACTGAGCCTAATGTGGCTGAGCGTAACGCCAATGAGCTTAGCGCGGCAAGCTCTGAACGGGCCCCGTTAAGTGGCGTGAACATGGGCAAAGACATTGCCTGTTTTCATGGGCATACCACGGCGGAGTTGTTTAAGCGAACGCAGGTGGGCCGAATGGTTGAGGTGTTAAGGAGCTGCGATGAATTGCAGCATAGTCGCCCCGAGCGTTGGGCGGTTATCGCGACCGACATCGTGGATAAGGCGTTGCTGGGCAGTAGTAAGCAGTTGTTGCTGCCAACGGTGAGCATTGATTGGATTATGAATTATCTGCTGATGGAAGAACAACGCGCGGAACGTTCTATTGCACTATTGGCGGAGGAAGTAGGCGCTGCTGATGCGAGTGCAGCTAATGTGAATGCCGCTGATATGAGTGCAATAGCGACTAGCCGCAACGTGCACATTAAACGGCGTGATTTTTTTAGCCAGTTGCGCAGTAACTTGGCGCACAAGGTTTACTTGCTTGGCAGTGAAGGCGAGCGAGCGGAGGGCAACGGGGCGCATTGCAGTTGACCCGTTGCTGTAGACATAAGAAAGCCCGCTAAAGTTTGGCGACTAGGTGCGGGCTTAATACCTAAGTGAGGCAATATTATGTTACTGAAGCATAGAGTTTGCGTCAATTCAAGTTTGTGGGTTGCTCTGTTTGGGGGTGACTTATGAGTATGGAATTGATGGTAAAAGCGATGAAGGCCAAGGTGGGTAATCCACTGCGCAAGCTGGTGTTGATCAAGCTTGCTGATAACGCCAATGACCAAGGCGAATGCTGGCCGAGTTACCAGAACATTGCTGAGCAGTGTGAGATAACCCGCCGCAGTGTGATGAACCACGTAAAAACGTTGGAGGACGACGGCTTTTTACGGCGCGAATATCGCAAGGGCGAGAAGGGTAACTCCACCAATATTTTCCACATTCGTTTTGAGGCTGTGGCGCCAAAATGCAACGGAGACGCTGCTGTATTAAGGGGTGAAGCAAATTCACTATCCCCCAATGGCGCAGATTTGCCCCCTAGTGAATGTGCTTCACTATCCCCTAGTGAAGCAAATTCACCCCCTAGTGAAGCAAATTCACCCCCTAGTGAATATGGTTCACTAGCTAGTGAACGTGGTTCACCACCCCTAGTGAATCTGGTTCACCCAGAATCTATCAATCTTGAATCTATCAAAGAATCTTTAAAAGACTCTTGTCCAGCAACGAGTGCTAAGTCGGTTTTCAATGCGTTTTTCAAAGCGTACCCCGCCCATCGCAAAGGCGGGTCGGATGCGGCTGCGTGGAAAGCGTGGAAGGCCGAAAAGCTGACCGATGCTGATTGTGTGTTGGCGGTGACGTGGTTGAAGGAGGCTGCGGCGCTGGATGCGAGTTGGGGCTTTAGCGCTAACGGCCAGTTTGTGCTCGGCATTACCAAGTTTATCCGCGAACGCCATTGGCTAACGCCGTTGCCAAGACCAATGGGTACCGCCGTTGGGCAAGTGGATTGGAGCTACGCGGTGTATGACCCAGAGGACCCCTTGATATGACGGCTAATCAAAATGCGAGCATGAAATCACTGCAGACCTTAATCCGCCAGCCGCTGGTTGGGCAGGGGCGTGTTAGCCAACCTGAGCCCACGGCAATGGACATGGCGATTGTGGACAGCGTGTTTAGCAAGTTGCGGGTGTTGTTCCCTGTGAGTGCACCGCGGCCTGAGGATGAAGCGACCCACAAAGCCGAGTGGCTTAAAACGTTGGCGGCGCAGGGGATTGCCAGCCGCGAGCAAGTGCAAGCGGGGCTGAATCGTGCTAGACGCGAGCAGGGCGATAGGCAGTTTTGGCCGACACCGCGCCAGTTTGCGCTTTGGTGCCAACCCACGGCTTGTGATTTGGGGCTGCCCAAGTTGGAGGCGGCGTTTAAGGAGGCTGCGCGCCATTACCATCACCCCGACAAGCATACGTGGAGCCATGATGTGGTGCGGTTAGCGGTGCGCGAGACGGGCAGTTGGATGTTTGCGACTGGGCTTGAAAAGGACGTGTTAATGACCTTTGAGCGCAATTACAAAGTGTTGTGTCGGCGCTTTAGCCGTGGCGAGTTGACCGATGTGGAATTGCCAAAGGCACTACCTGAAACGGTGACGCGGCCCACTGAGGCGGCAAAGGCGAAATCAATTATTGCCAATTTACGAACCAACCTTGGGCTTAAGGGGGCAAACGATGGCGAATAAACCACTGACACAGCGCGAACGCTTGATGCGCATCATCACAGGTAAACGGTTTTGGACCCTGTTTGAAATCCAGCAAGAGAGCTTTAACCGCTTTGGGGTTCACGACAGTGAGACAGCCTTAAGTGCGCGGTTTCGGGATATGCCGATTAACCAGCGAGTGAAGCGCATACGCTCGGGTACCCATCACACCTTTGAATATCGGTTGGAGGGCTAGATGGCGCAGATTGTGACAGCAACAGGCGTGGAGCAAGGCAAGTTGAACGATGCGGTATTGCGCCGTTGGTTGCGGGCAGGGATAACGCGGGACTTTCGGGACACGCAGTTTCCGGCGGTGCGGTTACGGGCCTCAACCGATAGACGCCAAGCCTCAGTGTATTTAGTGATGAACGAAGCGGGCAAAACCGTGTGGCAAAAACAGGGTGTGTGGCCAGTGATGTGCTTGAAGACCTTTTTAACCGAGTTACCTAGCTTGCTCGCCAAACGTAGCATGGGCCAAACGGTAATCAGCAACGAATTTACCACTGTTTCGCAATTGCTGGCGTGGTTTGTAAGCCATGTGGAGTGTAACCGCACCTTAAGCAACAGTTGGCGCAGTAACTGTAAATCGTTAGTGAGTAAACATCTCAGCGGCTGCTTTGCTGAGTTACCGCTTAATGAGCTGAACTTTATCGCGGTGGACAGTTATTTAATCAAACCCATGTTAGCGCAGGGCTACTCGGCCAATTACATCAAAGCCGCGGTGAAAGTGTTGAAACGGGCGTTATCGGTTGCGGCCGATTTACGGGTGTTAGACACCAATAGCTTGGCGGGGTATCGGGTGCAAATGAGTTTGAAGATGCCGCCTTTGGTGGGCACGCAATTAAGCGAGTCGGATGTGGGCCCGTTATTCAGTGCATTGCGAAATGCAGCAAGACCGGTGGCCATGTTGTTTGTGCTGATGTTGATGTTCGGGACCCGCATTGGTGAAACCCGTTTAGCCAGATGGGACCACTTTGCCGGCGATTATTGGTTTATTCCCGCCGAGAATGCCAAGAACCGCCAAGAGCACCGACTGCCCATGACGCCGACGGCCAAGAAGCTGATAACCCATTACGCCCAGTGGCAATACACGCATGTGGGCAAGCGGGCGTTTTTGTTCCCAGGTGAGGTGGGGCCGGTGAGCATTCGCACCGCACAGTATTGGAGTGAAACGATTCGGTTTAAGGCGTTTACCTCGCACGCACTAAGAAAACTGTGCCGCACCATTATTGCGGATATGGGCGTAGATACCATGGTCGGTGAGCGGATTTTGAATCACACCTTGCCATTACTGCTGCGCACTTACGTCAACAGCACCTTAGATAAGGGCATGTTGATGGCGTTGGATGCCTACCACGCGCACTTAATCACGCTAGGGTTTGATGATGTGGCGCCCGAGATTATGCGCCAATCGACCACTGAGCCGAGCGAGCCGGACGAGCCAATGTTAGTGGGGTGGTTATGACGCTAATAATAACAATATCAATTAGCACAACTGGGTTATGGACTTCACGCAGGAGGATTTATGGCTAATCGCGCCGCGGATGTATTGAAAGTAGGGCGCCGTTTACGGGGCATGACCCAAGACGAAGTGGCTGAGATTTACGGCATTAGCCGCAACACTTACCAACGTTGGGAAAATGGCCGTACTACTGCGCCCTATGACGATGTGACATCGATATGCCTTGATGTGTTTAAGCTTTCGATTGAGAAGATAAATGAGGTGGCCAATGGGCTTTAGTGATGAACCCGAGCAGAGGATGAACATTAAGGCGTTGCGGTTAGGGTTGCATCGCTGGGGCCGTTATTGGGTGCACCAAGAGTTGGGCAAGGGTTTTTCAAACCGCAGCGCCTGCGACCGCTTAGGTGAAGCCTTGGGCGGCGGCAACCTAAAGCACGAACTCAACGTGCCTGCCCACGTCGCCCATTTTGACCACCTCGTTGAGCAGTTATCGATAAACTGCAAACGCGCTATCCGCGCCCATTATCTGTGCAAAGAGCAGTGGGCCTTAATGGGATTTGACAGCAAAAAGTCCTACATCTTCTGGCTAAGAAAAGCCGAAATGGCACTGCTAGATAGGATGAATTAGAAAGAACGCCCTCTTACGAGGGCTGGCGGGTTAGACGGTTGTCCACCAAGACTACTAACCCGTTGACCGGATTTTATCAAATATGCAGACAGATACCTATGCAAACTCATTCGCTATTAAATGATGCACTGAGCTTAGGTGTGATCTCTATATTGACCACAATGAAACTATGCTTTTACAAATGATTGTTTTGTGGATTTATCTTTGTATTATATGGGGTTGTGCAGTGGTAATTAAGTGCATGAATGTAGAATTGTCTGAATGGTTCTCTTGTCAAAATACGCCATTTCCCACAAGGAGTTTATGATCTGTATATCGCGTTCAATATACAGATCATAAAAGAATACAACTTAACTTATTTTTAGCTTTCTTGCCATTTTGGGAATTGCATATTAAGCAGTTAACATCCTTGTCTTGGAAAACTGTTTTAATTAGATAACGCTGATGATCTTATGGCTTATATCGGTCACATCGAGTCAGATTTTGAAAACCTAAATCACGGCATGCGGCCAAGACCGAGGTGATCATTTTTGTAGATATCAGAATATTAAATGTTACTGCATTTATAAATATCAAATGCAGCTCCAGTAATTTTCCCCCTTAAACTTTCATCTGTAGATATAATCTTATAATGAGTACCGCCTTCCATATAAACCGTATTAGCAATAGCTTTTCTGAAGTTATTAGGGTGTTGTGATTCGATACTCGATGTACCAATCACGACACACTTCGCAATCGCATCATCACTGTTGGATAAAGCTTGGATTCCTGTAGCTCCTGGAATGTATTGAAGCTTAGCGCTACAGCCTGCAATGATGATTAAAAAGCTAGATAATATTAATTTATTCATATAGATAACCAAATCAAAAAAACAGCCCGCAAGATAACATAACCTTGCATGTGACTAAGACATTATTTGCGTGACCTCCTTTGCATTTTTATCAAAAATCAATAAACCCGAGATACATATAGTTACTTCTGGTTTAGCAAGGCCAAAGTTCTTTGGTTTAAAACTAATCTTGTGCTAATCGATAAATACCTTTTTACAACAGAGGATGGTTGCTAATAGTTCGTGTTTATTTGACATTTTTAATTCAATAAATATGTTTATAACTACAGAGCTCAGTTTATCAGGTGTGACAGACGCTGAAGTCTTGGCCAATTGACTCAAACGAATCCATTAAAAATCCTCAATATCCTGGGTTATGACGTTTACAACACGAAAGCCTGTCACGGAGCAGTTCGCCGAAAACGTGCCTTGGCGCTGATCCCACATCGGGAAGGCGCAGCGTTATGGGAATAAGGGCATCCACGAAACTTAGTCGTCAGTTGGCAACAGCTTCATGCCTCAAATAAGTAATAGAAGAAACAGAAGGTTATCATCGCCAGTCGATCTCAGAAACCGCCATGCACAGGTGGGAAAGACTTACGTCATTATAAGGGGGCTGAACAAGCTCATAGGGCAGGGTATGCCTGAAACCCAGTATATCGTTTTATTTAAACTGTGATGAAAGTTTTGTTCACTGAACCGATTTAGGAAACAAATCCCAGATAATACACTAGTGCCATCTAATGAAATATTAGATGAGCTACGCCACCATCATTTAAAAATATTACTGACAATTTATCTCAATATTTCATATTCTTACGCTTATAACCACCTCAAACAAAATAGTCTTTTATCTAAAATTTTTATCTCTCGATTCTATTGTTTACTTGTAGGTTAAATTTCAAACACCTTGACAAGAAGTTGCTGGAAATGTAGCATTCCGATCAAAATGAATGAGTATTCATATATGCACCAAAATGGTGCTTTCGTGATTTTTAACTTAAATTAGGTTTTTTTATGTTCAAGCTGTGCAGTAAAGTCATATTTACGTCCATATTAATTTTAGGGTTTTCAACAAATTCCATCGCTAATGAAGCTGAATGGTCAATTGGTGCCGGAGTTCTTGCTTTAACATCCCCCTACAAAGGTATTGATGATCAAAACTATGGCCTCCCTTTAATTCATTACAAAGGTGAAAGACTCAAAGCGAGTATCTTTAACTTAGAGTATGATTTATGGCAGAGTAATCGACTCAAGTTGTCATTCGCCACTGAACTAGGTGAAGATTTTTTGAAGGCTTCAGATTCTATTAATCCCGTAGTTAATGCTTTGGGCGACCGTAAGATATCTATTTACTCTGGAGCTAAGCTAACTTATAGCTCTGCCATAGGCATATTTAATACCTCAGCTTTATATGACATATCAGGCCACAGTGAAGGCAGTATTTTCAAAGTTAATTATAGCTATCCATGGAGACTAACTCAGGATTTAACATTGATACCTTCTGTAGGTGTGAACTTTAAGAGTGCTGATGTAGCTAATTATTACTATGGATATAGTAACTATGAGCTAGATAGTACAACAGACTTAGCTCTAAACTTAATAGTTTCATATCAACTGACCAAATCATTAAATGCCAATGCATTTTTAAGACATATTGTATTAGATAATGATATTACTCGCTCCCCGATTGTTAATAGTGATAGTTTCACTATGGCAATGGTCTCAATTGTGTATCAGTTTTAAGTTTAATTTAAATCGTAAAATTTCATAATGGGTATGAGTAACATATGAATAAGATAGTAAGAAGCGGATTTTTGATTTTAATCGTCTTCACATCTTGGGTTGCAGTAGCGGATAGTCCTAATTCTCATGAATATAAACTTGGTGCCTTTACAGGGGCAATGAAGTACTGTGAAGAGAAATATGAGGATGACGGACGCTATAAATGGGCACGTTTACGAGCAGCAGATGAGTTCAGGAAGATGTCGAGCTCAGAAAAGTTAAGCTATGCCTTAGGAAGGGATAATGCTAATCGTAAAGGTCAATATTTAGGCGATAAGTTAGATAAAAATGAATGTCGTTCACTCTTAAAACTCAGTGAATGGAAACGCTTTTCTAAAAAATAGTAAAACAGACCTAGATAACAAAGCACCTATTTCTATAGGTGCTTTGTTTTGTGTGTTTAATCTCACTCTTTGATTGAAGGATATTGTGAAACTGTCACAATTTAGTATGACCTAAATTGCAGCTATAAAAAACAAATTAGTAACATTGTAATTGTATGTTTTATAATTATTTTTTACGAGATATAGGCTTAATCACACGGTTAACTAGGAAAACTTATGAATACATTTTTGAGTAAGAATAATCATTTAAAATCTTTTTTAATCATAGCATTAGCTTCATTTGCCACCGGTTGTGATAAACAAATCAACACGGTAACAACTGATACTTCATTTTCACGCCCAGCAATGATAGAAGAAATCGCTGCTTCTGATGTATCAGGGCTAAGCTTCACTGGCCTAGTCCGCGCAGCACAGAGGGTTGAGTTATCTTTTAAGGTTGCGGGGAAAATTGCTAAAATCAATGCTCAAGAAGGTGTCGCGGTCAACCAAGGGCAACTACTTGCGGAACTCGACGATTATGAGCAAAAAATTGCTTTAAGCTCTGCAAAAACTCAATTCAGCAAAGCTGAAGCTGATTATCAGCGCGGTTTGTCCATTTATAACTCAACTCAAGCTATATCCAAAAGTGATCTTGAAAAGTTAAAAACCGAACGTGATCTCGCCAAAAATAAATTCAATTCAGCTATTGAGGCCCTCGAACACACTAAAATAAAAGCGCCTTTTTCCGGTGTCATCACAAAAAAACTCATGAATGAGTTCTCTGTCGTTCAACCCAATCAAATGATATTTATTTTGCAAAATCTGAATGATTTGGAAGTAGTCATTGATGTGCCAAGTAAACTTTTTGCAGAAGGTAGTCGGAATAAAAATGCCGTCGGACATATTGAAGGTCTTAATGACATTGATTTTCCTCTTTACTATAAATATTTCACTTTAGAATCCGAGCAGTTGACGCAAACATATAATGTGATCCTAGGGTTTTCTGACTTGAAAAATCAAAATGTATTGCCAGGCATGTCGATAAATGTAACACCTGAGGCAAATTCTACTGATGCAATGCAAATATCGCTTCCTCTTAGCGCCATATCTCCCGATAACATGGGTAAAAAATATGTATGGCTAGTGGATATGGATAGCAAAGTTACCAAAAAAATGGTTGAAACAGGAACATTACTTGGAGACAGAATAATCATTACCAGTGGATTACAACCGCAAGATAAAGTGGTAATCGCTGGCGTAAACTCACTCAAAGAAGGGGATATGGTTAGACCATTAGATTCTGAAGGGGCCAAGTAATGAATATTGCAAATTACGCTATTCAGAAAAAGAACAGTCTATGGGTAATCATAATTCTGCTATTAATTGGTGGTTTTATTAGTTATAAAAATTTAGGGCGATTCGAAGATCCTGAGTTTATTATTCGTCAGGCCGTTATTGTTACCCCCTACTCAGGTGCATCTGCCGTAGAAGTAGCAGACGAAGTAACGGAAGTGATTGAAACTGCTGTACAATCTTTACAAGAGCTTAAAGAAGTAAAATCGATATCTAAACAAGGTAGTTCTGAGGTCACCGTTGAAATCAAGCTCGAATTCTCAAAAACAAAAGCGGAACTTGATCAAGTTTGGGATAAATTGCGCCGCAAAGTCTCTGATGCACAAAGAAATCTGCCTACTGGGGCTGGACCGTCATTTGTTAATGATGACTTTGCGGATGTGTATGCCCTGTTCTACGCAATAACTGGGCCGGGCTATACTGATAAACAACTCAATGATTATGTAAAATTTTTACAAAAGGAACTTGCATTAGTCAAAGGTGTCGCCAAGACAGCGACATTAGGAACAAAAACAGAGCAAATTTTTATTGAGCTATCCTCTGAACGCCTACAACAATATGGCGTCAGCCTTGAACAGATATACCAAACTTTACAGCATCAAACGTTAGTCACAGTTGCAGGAGATATTGAACTTGATGGCATGAGGCTTCCAGTTATCCCCAACAACACCTTAAAGACAATGGATGACTTAAAAAATCTAAAGATTGGTATTAATAGCACTAATACTGTTTTACAGCTCAATCAAATCGCAAATGTGTATCAAGACTACAAAGAACCTTTCTCAGTGTTGATGTCATACAACGGTGAACATGCTATCGGCTTAGGTATTTCTAATGTTTCAGGCGGAAATGTCGTCGAAATGGGCGATGCTGTTAAACAACGCCTAGCAGAACTTGAATCCCAACGTCCCATTGGTATGGAACTCAATGAAATATCGATTCAATCGGACTCTGTACGTGCCTCTGTCGCTAATTTTATCGATAATCTTATTGCGGCAGTGGTTATTGTATTTGTTGTTTTATTGATCTTTATGGGAGTGAGATCGGGAATTATCATCGGATTTGTTTTACTACTGACCGTCGCCGGTACGCTTATCATTATGCTGATTGATGATATCGCCATGCAACGGATCTCCCTTGGCGCGTTAATTATTGCCCTTGGAATGCTGGTTGATAATGCCATTGTCGTAACCGATGGTGTGTTAGTTCGTTTACAACAAGGCCAAGATAAACTCTCGGCGATTAAAGAAGTCGTGAACTCTACAATCTGGCCCCTACTTGGAGGGACTGTTGTTGGAATTCTAGCCTTTAGCGCTATTGGGTTATCGCCAAGTGATATGGGGGAATATGCAGGGTCATTATTCTGGGTGATTTGTTACTCCATGTTTTTAAGTTGGCTATTTGCTATCACAATAACCCCACTACTGTGCTATCAGTTTTTAACCGTTGATAAAAATGCTAAGGCTGCCAAAGAAAGTCTTATTTTAACTTTTTATCATAAGATCTTACTCTTAGTTTTACGTAATCGATTAATCACTGGTGCGGTTTTGCTCACGCTCTTACTCATCGCCATTGCCAATATGGGACGTATTCCTCCTGGTTTTATGCCTGAATCCCAAAGAGCACAATTTGTGGTGGATGCATTTTTACCCCAAGGCACCGACATCAACAAAACTGCCGATATGATGGTTAGCATGAGTCAGTTTGTGAAACAGAAAGAACATGTAACAAATGTGACTTCTTTCATTGGTAGTGGCGGTTTGAGATTTATGCTCAGCTATGCACCGGAGCCACGAAACTCAGCTTATGGTCAGCTATTGATAGATGTTGATGACTATAAAAACATTGATGTTTTACTGGATGACTTACAAACCGAACTTTCTGTTAACTTTCCTGATGCTTCAATTAAAGTATGGAAATTTATGTTAGGTCGCGGCGGTGGCAAAAAAATTGAGGCGGGATTTTCAGGTCCTGATCCCAAAGTATTACGAGCACTTGCAGAAGAAGCTAAAGCATTAATGAATGCAGATAATAGTCTGATTGCTGTGCAAGATGATTGGCGACAACAAGTCCCAGTTATTAAGCCATATTATATTGCTGAAGTTATGCAACAACAGGGACTTAGCGCAAAAGACTTGAATCAGGCAATAGCACAATCGCTAACAGGCCGACAAATCGCGATGTTCAGGCAAAATGATGATCTTATTCCAATGGTGGTAAGAGCACCGGAAACTGAGCGCCAACATAAAAGAGTCATTGAAAACGTTAATGTATATAGTGCACAAAGTCAGGCTTTTATACCTATTAGCCAGTTTGTCTCGTCTGTAGGTTTGGAATGGGAGGACTCACTAATACGCAAGATCAATCGGATCCCAACTATCCTTGTTCAGGCTGATCCCGCTCCTGGAGTACTGTCTAACGATGCGTTCCTCAGTATCAAAGACAAAATGGAACAAATCATTCTTCCTTCAGGTTATGAACTGAAATGGTACGGAGAATATAAAGCTTCAAACGATGCTAATGAAGGAATTGCGGTATCTGCGCCTTATGGATTTGCAGCAATGATTTTGGCTGTTATTTTCATGTTTAACGCTTTTAAACAGCCTATCGTTATCTGGATGACGGTGCCATTAGCAATCGTTGGTGTCGTTATTGGCCTAGTGATATACCAAACACCCTTTGAGTTTATGGCTATCTTAGGCTTTTTAAGCTTAATAGGGATGATGGTGAAAAATGCTATCGTGCTGGTTGATCAAGCGGATAATGATATCCGTGATGGCACGACCCCATTCGATGCCGTTGTTGGTGCCTCTTTAAGCCGGGCTAAGCCAGTTGTATTAGGGGCTGCAACAACTATTATGGGGGTTGCACCTTTATTAATGGATCCCTTTTTCAAGAGTATGGCAGTCACCATCATGTTTGGATTGTTGTTTGCAACCGTATTGACACTGATTGTGATCCCATTGCTCTATGCAGTGTTATTTAGAATTCCAAAATAACTTACAGAGGGAGCCCGAAAGGCTCCCATTTTGAAGAGCATATTTTTGAGGGATGTAACTTGCAGATCCCATATTTAGAATTTTCTGGACTATTGGCAAGTTTTCATTATTTCTCTGTATAAATTATCGCCGAGGAATAGAATTTTTTGAAAAACGGTATGTTATATCACTACTTTTAAATGAGGTTACTGATTTAATTTATTATTTTTTTAACGCCAGAATTAGTAATGATTGGATATAGATAGATCTTTGATTAAGTAATTTTTTAATAAAAATGATGCTTTACATAATGTTGCAGAATAAAATAGTACAAGGCCAATGCTACCTTGGTTGTTTTTATTTTTAAGGATTTAATATGTTATCTAAGAGAGATAGAATTTTAGAAGCCGCAGAGAAGATCGTTGTATTAAACGGGTTTGATGGACTATCGATGCAATTGATAGCAAAAGAAGCCGGGATTTCGGCCGGAACTATATATTTACATTTCACTTGCAAAGATGATTTGATTATATCACTTAGGGAAAAGGTAATAACAACAATTTCACAAAAAGTCCTTGGCGGTATAAAAAGTGAGAACTCATCTTGGGATAATTATCGTATTGTATGGTTTAATATTTTAACACTTGCTAAAGAAAGAAATGCCGATCAACTCAGCTTTGAACAATACTTAAAAATCCCTGGCACATCAGATGAAAAATCGAATGAATACGAGAAATTGCTTTTCTCTCCTCTTTATGATTTATATCAAAAAGCAATAATTAAAGGTGAAGTAATTGATGTTGGTATCAATTACTTAATTGCCCTATCTTTAGAGTCAGCAGTTGCATTGGCTCGATACTTGAGAAGGGATGCGATTGAATATGATGCTATTCAATTAAATGAAATTTGCCGATTAAGTTGGCGTGCTATTTGTGTGAATAAATAATGTATCACATTTACTTATACACTAAGATTTAAATGTCAATATGAAAAGAGAATCGTAATATTGTGATTTTTATGACTAACGGAATGAATAAGATACTTGCCCCTTGACTAGCTTAATGGCTCTGAATTTTAACAAAAAACGAGCATAAAGATAAATTAAAAGCTGTTAATTTTAACATTTTGTAGGCGATGATCATGAGTGCAGGTGTTAAAAAGCGAGAAAATATGGTGCTTGTTATGCATTTTATTAGTTAAGATAAAAAGTAATAGATGGTGAAATTAATTACAAATACACATTTTTTGATGGCTAAATTAGCTATTAAAATAAACAAAGAAAACAGTATGTCTCATTAGCTCATGCTAGATTATACCGTTTTAACTTATGTCGTGTTCATGATGTAAGTATCAAATATATTAGGAGGACAATTGAAAAAATTCAGCGCGGCAATAATATCGACTACCCTGTGTATACCTTTTGCGGTCGTGGCTGAGGAACAAACTCAGTGGCATTACAGCTTAGGTGGTCATGATTTTGCAGTACAGGATTCTCACACATTAGGTGTGAATGTAAGCTTGCTAATCGATCATAAAACCCAAAACAACATCTTGTTTGCAGCATCGATTGACGCTTATGTTGACGTGGATGTTGATAAACTCGATCCTGATCATATTCCTCTTTGGTTTAAATCAGATTACTCAATAGGAAGTGAGCTATATCGCCTCAGTTCCGAATATTCATTTGATTGGCAGTTCGATTTGCAAGGCAAGCGTAATACCGTCAGTTCTGTTGAAAAACAAATTAAGGTATTCCCTGGAATTGCGGCTAACTTTGAAGGACAGCAATTACAGGCTCAATTAAAAGTGGGGGCGGGTTATTACTCACTTGAAATCGATGATGATGTACCAAGGACAAGAGGTTACGATAGAGGTGATTTTGGTAACGATGGCTTTGCCTATAGCTTTATGGGCCGATTAGGCGTTGATTTGACTGATAAGTTACATATGCAAGTTGCCGTACAAACTTGGCAAGACAGTGAGCAGTGGTTAGAGAATCAATACCGACTTGAGCTAAGCTATCAGACTGATTTTTTAGGTTTTGGTGATCAGTTAGTACTGTACACGGAACACACTCAATACAATTTAGATAATTATGCAAAAATGGATGTAAATTCGACCGGATATTTGCCAATTCTACCTTGGGATAATGATACTTTAGTACGTTTAAGCTTAATAATACCATGGTAAAAAAATGAGCAATAACTTTAACTTAGAAACTATAAGTGTTTGTATATGCTATTTATTATGGTTTCTTTGTTGTTGATTTTAATGCTGGTCATTAGTTGTTTAATCGAGCAAAAATAGTTTGTGATGTGTTGGGGTGTCGTAGAATACTTTTTTATGCGTTTCGATGCAAAATGACGGGTAATTTTCTGCAAGGCTTTACTACTCATATAGTGCTTGGGCTTAAAAATTTCCATTATTCAGCTCAATGATAATGAAGTCATCAATAGTCACTTTAAGTAAGTCAATATTTGGTAAGTATCTACGAGAAGTTATGAATTATATTAATAGAAACACCCTGACAGAGTTAGATTTACATTGGTTTCGTAAATTTAAAGCCAGTAAGAATCTTGATACGTTATCAATACAAGTGACTGGTGCGGAACGTAAAATTAAACAAGATGCTGCACTTTCTCACCGTGAGAAGTTTGATAACCTAACGTCGATTAATACAGCGTTTTGTCTTCGTGAAACTGAAATAAAACGACTCACCGGAGATTGGTCTTAAACTGGACGTTGTTGAACAAAGCTGTTGCGCGGCACTTAACTGTGATTCAGCTAAATGTGTAAGCCTGCCAGTACCTGCTAGACTTAAAAGATGTGATGGAACACTACTATGACAAGGATATTTCAATGCAACTTTTACAAATTAAGCAATCCAATCAATTCAGAATGCTCGATACGATAGAACCTGCCTCAAAAAATTCAAATTCCTATAGCATTAAGCATACCAATTAATTGTGATTTGGCTGCGGCCAAGTCCAACAAACGATTTATGCCCTGCAAACAGCGCAGCGCATAAAAAATAAAGCGTTAGGGTAAATTTAACTTCAATCAACCAAAAGGGACGTAAGCACAATGCTGTTTGAATTACTTTATACGAGTATCGCACCGGCAGGTTTATCAGAAACTGAACTTTTAAGCATATTAGAAAAAGCCAGAGCAAAAAACAAAGCTTCAGGTATAACAGGAATGCTGGTTTATCATAATCGGGAGATAATGCAAATTCTTGAGGGTGAAGAACTCAACGTCAGGGCTCTTTTTCAAACTATTTTTAAGGACGAAAGACATACTAGTGTCGAAGTTTTTTATCAGGGGAATATTGACCATAGAGCATTTTCTGAATGGTCTATGGCATTTAAAGTGCTCGATGAAAATACAGTCAGAAAAATGTTAATTGGGTATGAAAATTTCAATCCCGAAAAATCACCTATCAGTATGATTGCGGATAGTCCGAATCGAGGTAAGAGAACATTTCTGAAAATGCGAGATTCGCTGTAAGAAAACTTGTGTTTCTAAAGGTTCTATCCAAACAACCGACTTAATTTGAATCTCACGAATTATAGTAAAAATCTAACGCGCTTTGTCCAAAAGCGAGCTAGTGAGTCATTCTACCAGACTGATTCACACTGATACCCCCGATGTTACAACCGAAATCAATATTGTTATTGGGGCTGATATCATTAGCTAGCAGAGGATTTTAAAGTCGTTATGTAGTTTGGCCCAATGAGCTTTTAATATCGCTTTATGCTCTTCATGCATGGGGAGTTCAGCAAGTGCCTCTGGCCAAAGAGTACGGGCTTGTTGCATGGCATCCAGTAAATGAGCCTTTATTGCAGGCCATGGTAGGCCTGTTCTCGTTGCCCATGCTTGGAAGTTGGTGATATCAATGGCGTACCATAGCTTTTGTTTATTCATGTTGAGGGCAATGGCGGTTTCGCCTTCTATGTAGGGTAAGGTGCTCACAATATCGTAAGCGGGTGAGAGTATCGCATTTTGGGTATCTGGGTAGATAACACTCCAATTTTTTAAGTGGGCATCACCGTTGGCGAGCAAGATATTAGCCAGCAATCGCCTTGCCATTTGCTGCACGTCTTTTAGTCCATTGTAGCTGCTCATGTATAGAGCTTTCGCGATGGCTTCGTAGTTGTATTTTCCGTATTTATCATGGGCGTAAACTTCGAATATTTGGGCAAAGTCCTCTGCATGAATGCGGCCTGTATCACTGCGGTCAAAGCGTTTAATTGCGTATGCCGTTGGTTCATCTGGGAGTTTGATGTTAGGTAGAATATCCAATGCATTAAGTGAAATGAGCTCAATTTCAGGGATATTCACCCCGATTATTTGTGCCAACTTCATTGCAGTGTATTCATTTTGCGGGACATTGCGATGTACTGTTGAAGGCGTCTTGATAATCCAACTATCTCGGCCATCTTGATCGGCATTTATGTTGAATCGTCCATCGTTTCTGCTTGTCGAGAATTTCATTTGAACACCAGCAAGTGAGAACTTATTACTGGTGTGGGTGATGTCGATTACGATAGCTTCTGTTCTTTCCCGTGGTGATAGTGCCCAGGCTGGAATATCTTCTTTTGCTATGGCTGATGCGATTAAGCCGCCGGGAAGATTGTTCCCCACCCATGCCAGTATGGGAAATTCGTTGTTTTCATGTACTTTTAGCGCGGCTGACATCCAATGCCGCAATGCGCCCTCGGGGAGCAAGTTGGACAGCACCGATGATAATCTTTGTGTTCTGACTTGTATTTTATCGATGTAGTGGGGGTCTAGCAGTTGGGTGAGCGTTAATGTTGGTCGAAGTGCTTTTGGCATCGCGATATATTCAGGGTCAAATTTCAGAATGTTTTTACCCCCAGAATAATGGGTGAGTATCGCAATCCGTTGATGATTTAAATAAAGCGTGAGGGCCTCTACTGATTCAGTCGGTTTCATAGGTTATCTTCTTTATCATCAACTGAATGTAGGACCTTATCCCAAGATGTGCCCGTCTCTCTCGTTAAGTTGTTAGGCGAATGACGGTCAATTTCTGGTTCTAAAGTTGCTTGGTTAATGAGTGCTTTTACTGCACTTATGTGCTGTTTAGGAACGAGCATCATTTCAAGATTTAATCCTTCCAAGACTCTCAGTAATGTCGATAAGCGAGTATCACTGCCACTTTCTATTCGTTGGTATTGTTGCTGTGACATACCAATGTTCAGCAGCATGTCTTTCTGACTTAGTGCCAATTCTTCTCGGTAGTGCTTGAGTTCTGTGGCTAATTCGCTGAGGTGCTTCATGGTGTTGGCTCGGTTATCTTTTTCTTATAAACATCATATTAGTTGTTATTTACTATTGATTACAACTAATGAGATGTTTATTTGTATAAATACAACCAATTTGTTGTTTATGCGTATGGATACAACATATTAGTTGTATATGTGACGTTGATATCGGATTGGATTTTGTCATAGATGAGGTGGTTGTCGCGGGCTACATTATGGCCGCGCTGGTGTGTGTGATTAGGCCGGCTTGATTGTGTAGACATTGAAGAGTCGTTATTTAACACCACACTTCTGGGACAAAACCTTATTAGCCAGATTCGGATTAGCTATTTTATTAGTAACGCCTCTTTGGGCTACAAACTAATCAACTCTCGATATCACCAGTTGGAATAGGCATAACAGGGATATGAATCAGTTCTCTAGAGATCTGATTCATGCTAAGGCAAAAAAAAGCCCCGTTGAAAGGAAGAAACGGGGCGAAATGGGTCTGCTTTAAGGTCAGCATGAATCAGTCTGGTGTAGAGTGATTCACTGGCTCATTTTTGGACATTTTCGTGCTAGCCTAGATCGCGCTGAGGCGGCGATATGTAACACCTTACCTTTATTATAACTTAAAATTATCATTTTTATAAATATCGATAATTTTAATTGCTAATGATTAAGCCATATATTCCATTCCATCGAAACGATAGTTACAAAAAGAAATGTATTGGAGCACATTATGAAAATGAATCACGTAGGTATTATGGTTGGTGATATGGACAAAGCGGTTGAATTCTATACTAAAGCGCTAGGTCTTCGTATTGTAATGAACAAGACTAAAGTGATTGAAGAACGAGAATCTGCGATTGGCCGTATGTGCATTGCGGTATTCGGTGAAGGTTTTAAAGGCTTTAACATCGCTCACTTGGTAACAACAGATGGTATCGGCGTTGAACTGTTTGAGATGAAAGATCGTCAAGAACGTCATGAAGTAGACTTCGCTCGCCTAGGTATCTTCCACTTCTGCTTACAGCTACCTAAAGAGCAGTTTGATACAGCAATCAAACGTGTTGAAGAGTATGGCGGTAAAGTTCGGATGGACATCATGCGTTACCATCCAGAAAACGAGCTAAAACAAGCACAAATGGTTTATCTGGAAGACCCGTTTGGCAACCTGTTTGAGTTCTACTCACATTCTTACGAAGACACTTACGCTTCAGACTATGAATAAGTAAATACGTAAAACAAAAGGTTGGCTCTGATGCCAACCTTTTTGTATTCATTCCTAGGTCAGATATAAGATCAAAAAGCTAATAGCTTCTGAATAGTAGTTCTTAACTTACATCAACCAATATCAAAAGAGTTCTCGATAACTTTAATGATCTGTTCATAACGCCTAGCAAGTGGTGAATTAAGTTTGCTAACCAAGTACACAGGCTCCTGTATCTCTGCGGTAATATTGAATATTTTTAGCTGTTCTTTGGCTGCGAACAGGTTGACGCACCATCGAGGAACCACCGTAAAACCGATACCCTTAGCTATAGGAACCAATATTTGATGCACTTGGTTAATGTAGCTTTGTGTCGAAACATTCTCTAAATCGACCAAACTAAGTAAATCATTGTGGGCTTGATTAACATAAGTTTGGAAATAGTGAGCCAAATCTGGATGACGAACTACTCCCAACTCCATTAACAATTCATTTATAGATAAGTTTTCGTCTGCGGAAAGTGGCAGCACAAGAGCAAGACACTCCGCACCAATAATACGGCTCGCAAAATATTTAGGATTGGGTTCTTTTGTCACTAAACCTATATCCAATTTTCCCTGTAGTACTTGCTCAAATATACGTTGGTTTGGTGTTGCTTCTAACTCAATGGATAAGTCTGGATAACTCGTTTGCAAAGAAAGTAATTCTGAATAAATCAACCAGGCGAAAGTTCCCGAACAGCCAATAGTACAGCGACCTCGGAAAGGTTCGTCGTGTGCCAAATTCTGTAATAGTTCAGACTCTTCTTCAAAATGTTTGACAGCATAATCGTAAACTTTACGCCCATAGATTGTTAACTCAAACTTTTTGTTAAATCTCTTTATTAGAGGATAACCGCATGCAGCTTCTAGTTTATTTATGTGCTGGCTTACCCCAGGTTGCGTCATGTGGAGCAATTCGGCCGTTTTGGTGAAGTGTCCAACATCGACCAATGTTTTAAAAGTGTTAAGCCAAATAGGATTGAGCATAGTTAGAAACCAATAATTATTAATAAATACATTTTCAATAATCATTAATTATACTGAAAATCACCCTTTGTGTCCCTATCGCTCAGAGAGAACCACAAACTCATGACGAACTTCAACCAGAGAGAGTCAAATAGGTTAATGAAAAGATTTAGAGATTAGATTACAAAACGGCTAATAATTTTATAAAGGCTGACTTTTACGGATAACTTGAGGTAGGGCAAATACGCACTAGCAGTATGAGTTAGGGGTTCTACTCTAACCAAGAATAGGGCAAAGATTTGTTAGCCCAAAGCTCATGAAAAATGATCGCGTTCGCGCGTGAACCAGACTAGGCAAGTCTGATTCAATGTAACGGTTTATCAAATCCCTCATGATCACACCTTACTCTTTGGTAGTCATTACATTATGTATCTCAAATTATCAGATAACAAATGCCTGAACTTCGAGCTGCGGCAAACTTTGGGTAGAAGTGGGTTAAAGCCATCTATCGGGTCTAATTGCATCGTGATTTGAATATTTACAGGTTAAGTTAAGACTAATCCAGTTCAATCGTGCGTTCGGTTTAACCTATTCTTAGACCACTTTTTTCACCTGCAGACGTGTCACTCGATCACCTTACGCTTCATACCATGTAGTCAGCTTTAACCAATCCCAATGAACTTCATGAGCTGTGGGCTGTAATACGTTAATGCCGGTGATCTATGTCGCCGGTACCTAAGGGTGTTGTTCCGTCTGGTCCTATGATCCTGCTGTGTTTACCTGCCGATGTGTCCGCTAATCTCACGCTGGCTAAATAGTCTTTGTGAGGCAGGGAGATTTAGTTAGGCGGATAAGTGTTGATACCTAGCATCAATGTGCATGTTTACGTTTTGTCAGCTGCTTTACCTGCAGGTGCGTTAGTCGTTCAAGCATTTGCTGATGATTGTGGGTGCAGCTGGCATTGATAGGGCTTTGTGCGACGATGGCGAGTGAGAATAGCGCACGTTTTCTTAGCCTTAGTTGTTACTGGTATGTTATTTGGGGATAGGGGGGGGGCACCATTAGGGTTCAACCGTGCTTCGATGCGGCCTAGATAATCCCTAGATCTCCTCAAAAAGTTGGGAGCACTCAAACCCATGCAGCGGTAGGGCTACAGGCGAGTCATTGCATCAACCCTACAGGAGGATGCAATGACGTGTTTTTGTTTTTTTGATGTTAATTATTTCCGCTCGAATAGGTCAGGGGAATTGCGAGATTTTGAGCTGTCTAGTGTGAGCTCTAAGCGCTCAATCTACACAACAGTTCGGGACATAAGCGTGTTAGTTGTCCATCCTTAGAAGATAGTGCAACCTATGTGAGATATTTTTCTTTTAACAGAGAAACAATCCATTTCTGTAGCGGATCATTGCTATACCTGGGATGCCATGCAGCGATAACATCAAATGGCTCAGGTGACTCGCTCATTACTATTTGTGTCACGTTTAATCCTTCTACCGCTCTAGAAGGCAAGAAAGCAATAGAATCCGTTGTTTCAAGGTAAAGTGGAACTACGGAAAAACAAGGTGCAGATACAACGACATTACGCTCTAAACCAAACTGCTTGAACCAATCATCTATTGATCCTTTAAAATTAGGTCTGGATGGTGAAGCAATAATCGTCGGATAGCTTGCTATCTCTTTTAATGAGGGATTTACTTTAGAAATCGTTGAATGATTTGATGTTATGCATATATGGTGTTCTTCAAACAACTTAATTACTGGGTAAGGTTTAGGTATATAGTCAGGAAATGCTATCGCTAGGTTCACTTTCCCGCTTTCCATTAAGTCATTTAACCTATCTAATTCAAAATCTCTAACAATGATTTTTAAGTTCGGCGATTTAAGTCTCAATGTCGCAATTAACTGTGGTAGAACGATTTGTTGTGCATAGTCTGTTGCTGTTATGACATAGGTTCCTAGAACCGTTGTTGGATCAAATACTTTGGGAGACAGAAGCTCCTGAAATCCTCTAAGCAGTTTGTCGATTTCTCGCGATAATTCTTCTGCTAAAGGCGTTGGTACAAAACCATTAGTTTTTCGAAGAAACAATCGATCTTCAAATACGTCCCTTAATTTCTTAAGTTGCTCACTAACGGCTTGTTGGGTAAGCCCTAGCTGACTAGCTGCCTTCGATGCGCTTTGCTCACGAATTAACGCCTGAAAAACTCTGAGCTGTTTAATATCCAACCTATCAAGCTTGTTCATTCGAGTCCCCTTCTTGCTGAACAACTCATTACCAATTTTTATTGTATCACTTACAAAGAAATGTTGTTTCTAATTGTTTTTATCTCGCACTAACATAGCCCTTGTCGAAACAAATCAGCAAGACGGAGAGAGTCATG
Organism: Shewanella sp. SP2S2-4; assembly: GCF_031932025.1. Lineage (NCBI taxonomy): Bacteria > Pseudomonadati > Pseudomonadota > Gammaproteobacteria > Alteromonadales > Shewanellaceae > Shewanella > Shewanella sp. SP2S2-4. The sequence continues at coordinate 1,490 of NZ_JAUOER010000026.1, read as the reverse complement.
AAAACAGTAATTCTAATTGGCGCTTTAGGTAAGATGGGACAAGCTGCTTTATCTGGTTTAGGTAACCATAAAGTTATTACCGCAGGACGCTCTGGTGATGTAGATCATATCGTTGACATTACAGATGAAAACTCTATCAGAGCCTTATACGAGAAAGTAGGTCACTTTGACGCTGTAGTAAACACGGTTGGTTTTTGTGAATATGCCAGTTTTGCCGATATGACAGAGTCACAATGGATGGCAACGGTTATGAGCAAAATGATGGGACAAATAAGCCTTGTTCGTATTGGGCAAGATTATATCGCAGATAATGGTTCATTCACCCTAATTAGCGGCATTTTAAATGTTAAACCAATCCCTTATGCAATTGCGGATGCAACAACAAGTGGTGCAATCGATACCTTTGTTAAGTGTGTCGCACACGAAATGCCAAGAGGGACGCGAATCAACGTCGTAAATCCAACTGTACTTGAGGAAGCATGGGAGGTTTATGGTGAAATGATGCCTGGCTTCGAGCCAGTGCCAGGTAAACTAGTAGGTAAGGCGTTTGAAAGGTCAGTTGATGGTTTTATCAATGGTGAAGTCTTGTTCGTTGATGCTTAGCTGATACTTAACTTCTCGTTAAGAAGCACGCCTTTCAACGGCGTGTTTTTTACGTTAATAGAGTACTTACGTTAGCAAGCTTTGGTCGGATAAGCGGCACTTGTTACCTAGTGCCGCTCTCCAAGAACCGTACGTGCAACTTTCACAGCATACGGCTCAAGCCTCCACTAAGGCGTATTACGTTTGCCAGCTGTTTTACCTGCAGATGTATTAGTCGTTTAGGCATTTGCTAATGTCTGTGGGTGCAGCCTGCATTGATAGGGCAGATATTGACGTGCTGTGCGACGATGACAAGTGAGAATTCTACACGTTTTCTTAGTTGCAGTTATTGCTGATATGTTATGTGGTGATAGGGGGATTACACCATTAGGGTTCAACAGTTCTTCGGTGCGGCCTAGATAATCCCTAGATCCCCTCAAAAAGTTGGGAGCACTCAAACCTATGCAGCAGTAGGGCTACAGGCGAGTCGTTGCATCAACCCTAGAGGAGGATGCAACGACTCGCTTTTGTTGCTTTTGTGTTAACGATTGAGGGGCGTAAAGGGTAGGGCAAAAGGTGAGTTTTTTGGTAGTTCTGGGTGAATTGATGGCGCCTAAATGGATCCTTCTATTCGGCTCACGGTTTAGGTCGTTGCCTCATCCTGCTTGGGTGCTATCCGCTCGCCGTTTTTGGTCATTAAAAGCAGGCAAAGTGGGATGATCTGCACACTGTTTCTGAGTGATTGAACGCGTTTTTAGGCTCATGCTGCCTTAGTTTGAATTGTTATTGATATGTTTTAATTCAATGGGTGTTGTTCAGTGTGTTGCACCAATATGGTTCAACCGTTTTTCGATGCGGCCTAGATAATCCCTAGATAGCCTCAAAAAGTTGGGAGCACTCTAGCCCAT